>CAJXPI010000007.1 GCA_913057875.1 uncultured Flavobacteriales bacterium | reverse complement strand
TACCAAATGCCACTAGAGCGTAAAGCTCCTGGAGTAATTTATCGTGAGCCAGTTACAGAACCATTACAAACAGGTATTAAATCTATTGATGCAATGATTCCTGTAGGTCGTGGTCAACGTGAGTTGGTTATTGGTGACCGTCAAACAGGAAAGAGTACGGTAACTATTGATGCGATCATCAATCAAAAAGAATTTTACGATAAAGGAGAACCTGTATATTGTATTTATGTAGCTATTGGTCAAAAAGCGTCAACAGTTGCACAAATCGTTCAGACTTTAACGGAAGCAGGAGCAATGGCATATACAACTATCGTATCTGCAGCTGCATCTGATCCAGCTCCAATGCAAGTATACGCTCCAATGGCAGGTGCTGCAATTGGTGAGTATTTCCGTGATACGGGTCGTCCAGCTTTGATTGTTTATGATGATTTATCTAAACAAGCAGTTGCTTACCGTGAGGTATCTCTTTTATTAAGACGTCCTCCAGGTCGTGAGGCATACCCAGGTGATGTATTTTACCTACACTCAAGATTATTAGAGCGTGCTGCTAAGGTAATTGCTGATGATGAGGTAGCTAAAACAATGAATGATTTACCTCCTTCGTTGAAAGACAAAGTTAAAGGTGGTGGTTCATTAACTGCACTTCCAATTATTGAAACGCAAGCGGGTGACGTTTCTGCATATATTCCGACTAACGTAATTTCTATTACGGATGGTCAGATTTTCTTAGAGTCTAACTTGTTCTTAGCAGGTGTTCGTCCAGCAATTAACGTGGGTATTTCTGTATCTCGTGTTGGGGGTTCTGCACAGGTTAAATCAATGAAGAAAGTAGCAGGTACTTTGAAATTAGATCAAGCATCTTACCGTGAGCTAGAGGCATTCTCTAAATTCGGTTCTGATTTGGATGCAGCTACTAAAGCCGTACTTGATAAAGGTGCACGTAACGTGGAAATCTTGAAACAAGCGCAAAACTCACCAATGAACGTTGGAGAGCAAGTGGCTATTATTTACTTAGGATCTAAAGGTTTATTACAAGCCGTTCCAGTAAATAAAATCAAGAAGTTTGAGGTAGATTTCTTAGAATTTATGAGATCAGCACACCAAACTACTTTAGATGCATTAAGTGCAGGTAAATATACTGCTGCTGAAACTGACGTTCTTGAAAAAGTAGCGGCAGACATGACATCTAATTACTAATAAGTAGCATTAACGTTAATACGTAAATAATGGCAAATTTAAAAGAGGTAAGAAACAGGATTACATCGGTGAATTCAACGATGCAAATCACCTCTGCCATGAAAATGGTATCAGCGGCTAAGCTTAAAAGAGCTCAAGATGCTGTTACTCAAATGAGACCTTTCTCTGAAAAGTTATCTGAAGTGTTGTCAAATTTGACGTCAAGTTTAGATTCTTCAGAAGGAGCTTATGGTCCTCGTGGCGAAGTGAATAATGTGTTGTTAATTCCAGTAACATCAAACCGTGGTTTATGTGGTGGGTTTAACTCGCAAATTATCAAAGCAACCAATGAATTGATCAACGGTAAATATGCCGATAAGAATGTGAACATCATGGGTATTGGTAAAAAGGTTTCGGACGCTATGTCTAAAGCTGGATTAACAATTACGGATGGTTCTATTCCAGAAAACGCAAATCACGTTTTTGATGATCTTTCATATGCAAACGTTGAAAAAGTAGCGCAACAAGTTATGGATTCGTACGTAAACGGTCAATTTGATGAGATTGTATTGGTGTATAATACATTTAAGAATGCAGCTACTCAAGTAGTGGTGAAAGAGCAATTCTTACCTGTAGTAGCTCCAGAAAACACGGATAACAGTGCTTCTGTAGATTACATCTTTGAGCCAAACAAAGAAGATATATTAGATGTTATCGTACCAAAATCTTTAAAGACGCAAATCTTTAAAGCGGTATTAGATTCTTTTGCAGGCGAGCAAGGCGCACGTATGACGGCTATGCACCAAGCAACAGATAATGCATCAGACTTATTGAAAGATTTGAAGTTAACTTACAACAAAGCACGTCAAACGGCCATTACCACCGAGATCCTAGAGATCGTATCTGGTGCAGAGGCAATGAACGCTTAGTAGGATAGTTCAAACCGAATAGATAAATGGCCCCGGTAACGTAAGTTATCGGGGCTTTTTTGTGGAACAGTATTTGGTATTTCGGGTTTTTATCATTGGGAAGGAATCCCTATTTTTATCCTTTAATTAAAACCTTAACAAATGAAACCTCAGTACTTCTTTCTGTTTATTGTCTTCCTTCTTCATAGCTGTAAAAAGCCTGAACAAGAATTAATTACGGTTAATTCAGATTGGGGAACCGGTGATTGGGAACAGATAGATTTGGGTGTAGATAATTACATCATGAATATGCAGGTTTTATCTGATAAACTTGCACTTGGAACTCCTGGTTTATTGCTTTTTGTAGATTCTAGTGGTACCCGTATTAATCCAGGCTATTTTATGTCTGGAGAGTTTAATAAAAGAGCTCCCATGTCTTCTAATTATTATTTGGAATATTCAATGGATAGGAAATGGGTTACTTTATTTGACATAAACAAAGGGGATTTGGTGGCCAATGGGATTAGTTATCGAGTGGAGGCCTTATTACCAGATTCCTCTACTCATGCTCCTTGGAATATTGGCTATATGGGTACAATCGCGGCAATTGATGGAGCCTCTGGACAGTTTCTTTATTCTGCCTATGTAAGTCACCCGGGACGTTGGTGCGCGAATTGCCATTTTGATTATTTTTTGTGTTCTTTAAAGGATGATTTGGGCTACCCCGCTGTAAATGTAGATACAGTTCACCGTATCTATTACGATGGCGGTTTGGATCCGTGGGGTGGTTACGAAACATTTTCACCTCAAGATGTCTTCACCCATTTTGGACGTTTTTTTGCCAATACTGGAAATGGTTTAATAGTGGTAGAACCTGATGGATCTTGGTATTGGGGAATTGAAAAAAACATTCAGAATAATTCGATACAATATATGGTTAACGTTAATGATACCCTTTGGGCTTTTGATTATTATAGTGTGTTCCATTCGTATGATAAGGGACGTTCCTGGGTGCAAACGCAAGAGGGTTCCCGAAACTCATTTCATAGCTTAAATGTAGTGGAGGGCAAAATGATATTCTCTTATAGAGACCAACTTCATTTATTTGATAAAGATCCTGAAAACCCAGGCAATTGGAAGAATTTTGAACTGGTTAATGATGGGGTGGTAAATAATGAAATTACGGATGTAAAATTATTTAATGAATATGTGTACGTTTCTACTACTTCGGGACTGTTTAGAAAACCCATTGAGTATTTTTATCAGTTTAAAGATTAGATTGTATTTTTAATGGCGCATGGAAGAAGTTCAGATAAACAAAAGCAATCTTAGAAAGCAAATGCGATTTAAGCGCAATGCGTTAGATCCTACCAATAAGATGTTACTGGATGGATTGATTTGTGAAAAATTAATGAACATCATCCTCGAAAGAAAAAGTCTGGCTGTGCACACTTATTTACCCATGGACAGTGAGATAGACCTTTTACCGGTGATCGAAATCTTACTTCATAAAAGTATTACTGTGGTGTGCCCTAAAACGCTACCGAACCGGAAGCTTGAAAATAGAATCCTGGTTTCATTAAATGAGTTGGAAGATGGCCCCATGAAAACGCAACATCCTCAGGCTGAAAATGTATATACCGGAACGTACGATCTTATTATAGTTCCTGGTTTAGCATTTGATAAAAGCAATTACCGATTAGGATATGGCGGTGGATACTATGATGATTTTCTTTGCCAGCATCCGGAAGCATTAAAAGTGGGTGTGTTTTATGATTTTCAGAAAGTAGATGCGGTACCTAGAGAAGCACATGACTTAGATTTGGATGTAATTGTGACACCTAAACCTGAAGTACGTGTTGGTGGAGATTAAAAATCCGATTATCTTGCCCCAAACTCTTTTTATGAAAAACCTTTCTTTATTTCTCTTCATTGCTTTGTTTTCCAGTTGCACTAAAGTGATGTTTCTGGCATACGGCATTTCAAAACCTAAGGTTATTACCCAGGAAAAAGTGGAGCGTCATATTTTAAAATATGAATTGAAGTCTGAGTATTCTTTAGCTATTTCGGATACGGGTTACCACAAGTACATGCTTCAGGGTTTGGATATCAATGAAATATTCCTTTATACGAAAGATGGAAAATTGGTTTTACCTGAGGACACAAATTCATGTAGTAGTGCAAGTTTTGATTTTATAGATGTTTTTCGGGATACAAATTATGCCTACCTTAGAGATACAAATAGTATGAATGCTTTTCATCCATATTTTAGGAATTTAGATGGCTCACCTTGCGTATTAGAAAATAACAAACCCTATACAGCTGTGGTGTTTTGGGCATCATGGGCTGGCAGACTTAATAAAGATTTGAGTGCAAAGTGGGTAGAACAATTAAAAAAGCATGAGGATGTTACTGTTGTTTGTGTTTCCCTGGATATGCGAGACTTTTGGCCGAATACTGAAAAATAAGGAAAAGTTAAAATTAGTGGTTGATTTAAAAAGTAATTATTTACACCCCTTACTAATCCCATCCAGTACAGCACCCGTAGGACAAGCAATTCGACACCAAATAAAAGGGTAGCGTAAGTTTACTAGAATAATAAGAATGGAGATACCAAACCATAGCGAGTTAAACTCCATTCCAAAAAGGTCTGGGAATACTTCAAAATTCCCCCATGATCTTATTCCTAAAAGTATGCCTACTACTAAAATTAATGCCAAGCCATTTCTAATGTGTCCCACCCATTTGTTACTTAAAAAGAACTTAGCCGTAAACCTTTTATTGGATGCTTGCAAAGCAAGACGCTGAGCGTGTCCAAACGGACAAACGTATGAACAATATATATTATGTCCCCAAATAGCTCCTAGCAAGCTAAAAAGAGCGTAAAAAGCAATTAACGGAGATAAAGCGGTTCCTAAGAATGGATGTATGAAACTTACATAGGTAAAAGAACTGTTCATAAAGAACCCAATGTAAAGTACACTCACTACACTGAGTATTCTAATATCTCTTTTGCTCTTCTTGTATTTTTTTTGAATGCCGTAAGTAAACAGAAGCGCAATTAGGGTGATATGAATGATCCAGGTTAGGGTATTGGAAGCCGTCACTTCAAAAGAAGAAATCAATACATCTTCATCTAACGTTTCCGAAAAATCATTGCCCAATAATTGGGTAATTTCAGAAGCCGTTTGTGCTATGGATACCGTAGTTAAGGTAGCCCCCGAAACGGCATCAATATCATGGGTGTTTTCAATGGGCATTCCAATAAAGGAATGGTAGTAACCCGCTTTTTGAATTTTATGTAGGTAACTCTCCGTTTCTTTAGAGCTCACATGTTGCAGCATTTCAATTTCGCCATTTTGATTGAGCAATACGCCAATATTAATAGGACCCGCATATCCTTTGATATGGGTGATTGTAGGTACACTCTCAAAATAGTAGAACAACTCTCCGCTGCGTTTTACCTGTAGGTACAAGAGGTGTTCATTGGTTTTGGGAGTAACCTCTAGTTTGCCATCCAGTAAGAGCGCCACATGTTTTTCAAGGGTTTGTGCATGTTCATCTGAGAAGATCAATTGGTCTTCCTCCATTTGAATCATGCCAACATTTGCAGTTTCTTTCTGGTTGTTTTTGTGTAGGAGTTGCCAACCTTCGCCATGGGTTTCTACTTCACCTACTTCTCCGTAGGTTTTAGTATCTTTTTGCTGGCCAACAATTTTGGGTTGCGAGTATGGGGTTTCTATATGGTCTAAATGCGCCAATACTTCGGTGAATTGAAGCGGCCCATTTATCCAAAAGAATAAAAAAAATGCACCGACTATCAAGGTAGTCAGTGCTTTTTTTAATGGTATATTTTTTAGGGATTTCACTAAAGTGATTCAGCGGTTTTAATCGCAATATCAGTTACCCATTTATTTAGCGGCTCATCCGGTAAAATAGCGTCTTGAATGTATTTTACGTTTCCATCTACAGCAACGGCATCTACCGCTCCTTGAATAATGTCTTTTTGGAAATACGGATCATTTGCAATCAATACCGGAATCACAATTACGTTGTCGTTGAGCTCTTGTAATTTCAGAATTCCGTTCTTGGTAGGCTCTTGCGAGTAATGTACTAGATGGCCACACCATGCGTACGCAATGTCATTATGCCCCGTTTTTATTTTTAAGTATTTCCCAATTTCTTCTACCATTTCTTCCCATTGCTGGTTGTATTGTTGGTCGCCATAGGCCACTAATAGTACGCCTTCGTTTTCAGGATTCTCGCTTAATGCTTGTACTCTGCGTTCAATGTTTTTCTTTAGAATAGAAGAATAGTCTAATGGTGGAGCAATAGTTACTTTGGCTTTAGAACGGTATACTTCAATCTTTTCTTTTTTCAATTGTTCCTTGATTTTAGGATCTGCACTTAAACCTACAATTACTGGTATATCATGTGAATAATGAGAACTCACGGTTAAGAAAACCGGTACCACTACCACTTCATCATACCCTTCTTCATCAAATTCCTTCATTCGGGTAGCTATAGATGGCTCGGTGTATTCCATGAAAGCGGTTTTTACATCAGAAATCTTTTCATTGGCCAATAGGGCAGGCTCTACATGTTTTTCAATGTCTAGTAATTGGTTTCTCCATGATTCAGCTACTGAACCATGATTTACGATAAGTACGCCAATTTTCTTTCCTTCGGCAGAAGTACTTGTTTCTTGTTCCTGTTCTCCACAGCTTATCAGTAATAGGGAAAATGCGAATAGGTATATAATTTTGCTCATGTCTTATTTAGATTGATTTTAAATAAGGACAAAAGTGTGACACTTACAAAGTGTTGACAATACCTAAAAGTGGGTAAAGTTTATTAACGAGATTAATTATGGGAAACAAAAAAGCAGCCTCGATTTATTCAAGGCTGCTTTTACTTTAGAAAATTTCTATTATGCAGGTTCAATATGGGTAATTTCTACCATTTCTACCTCATTTTTATAAACTACTCCCCCCGGCATAGGATCTACTAAAAAGGCATCAACATAGCATTCTATTCCAACCCCTAGGTATTTTACGTTAACCAGCCATTCTGAGTTACCATAATTGGTATTATCAATGACCCAAGAAGGTAAATCATTGGAGATTTTATAAAAATGAATATTTGGATCAGAATCTTGCCATCCTTCTATTTTCATAAATGTGCCAATACACTCAGGACCTTCCACACCATCAAAATTTTTATCTTCTGTATCCTTAATGGTTGATTTATGATAGATTACTACGCGTATCATTTTATCGATTTCTCCATAGGTTTTGATGCTTTCATACGGTACGTCAATTTCTGGACATGTCTGAGTTTGTGCTTCTTTTTTGCAGGAGCCTAAAAGAATTATGAAGCTTAATATTGGTAGGAGGTATTTCATTTGGTTGTACCAGAAGGTCTTGATAATCAAATGTATCCCTTTGGAAGTAATGATTCAAATAAATAATGGAAAACGGATTAAAAACAGGTAAATTCTCCTAAAAAAATAACTAGGTAGATTTACCTACGCACCGTATCATCCAGTATTTTAGAAATCTCTACTTGGAACTTAAAAACGTAGATTAGGGTATTTAATTTTTGCCTTGAGAACTTATTGCCAGAAGCGGCTAAACGAAATCCCATACCGCCACCTACTTTAAAGTATTTCAACACATCAACCATTCCGGTCATGTAGGGTTCATACACAAATACAAAGCTGCTATTAGCCGTTTGTCGTTCCCCGTTGTTGTCAATGTATCTATCCCATGAACGACCGCCACCTACAGAGGCGAAAATGGTCATAGAGAAGGGTTTTACATCATAGAAAGTATATTCCGCATAAGCGGTTCCGTAATGGAAAAAGTAATCGGCATTTTTGTTCTCTCCATGTACCGTGATGGTGTGCTGAATTTCTTTAGCTAACCAGGAGTATCCCACACCTACTTTAAACACATCGTTGTAATTGGCACCCGCACGTATTCCTCTAATCAGTGCCCATTCGTTAGAGAAAAAGGAGTTTCTAGATTCAAATTTTAGATCTAGGGTAGGTTTATAGGTTAAGCTAGTTTCAATGGAGTCGAAAAACTGGGCTTGGCTGAGTTGCGCCCAGAAAATAAATAAAAACACAAAAAAGCCCTTGCAAAAATGCAAGGGCTTGATCTCGTAAGAGAATATGTTTTTAGTGTTCGCCATCCACTTCTCCTTCTTCTAAAGGAACAATTTGCGGCACGAAATCTTCTGCTTTACCCGGCTTACTATAATCGTAAGGCCATCTGTGCACTACAGGTAAATCTCCAGGCCAGTTACCGTGAATGTGCTCTACCGGAGTAGTCCATTCTAAAGTATTTGATCTCCAAGGATTCTGTGGAGCAACTGGTCCTCTTTTCATTGAATAGAAGAAGTTAAAGAAGAAAATGAACTGAGCCAATGCTGCAATAATTGCAAACACAGTCATCAATACGTTCATGTCAATGAAACTGTCAAATAACGGGAACTCAGAGTTGGTATAATAGCGTCTTGGTACACCTGCTAATCCTAAAAAGTGCATTGGTAAAAATACGCCATAACCAGAAATTAGGGTTGCCCAAAAGTGAATGATACCCAATTTTTGATTCATCATTCTACCATACATTTTCGGGAACCAGTGATAGACACCTGCAAACATTGCGTTTACTGCAGAGAATCCCATTACAATATGGAAGTGAGCCACTACGAAATACGTATCGTGAACGGTGATATCTAGTGCGGCATCTGCTAAAATAATTCCAGTTAAACCACCAGAGATGAATGTAGAAACCATACCTAATGAGAACATCATGGCTGGTGTAAATCGAATGTTTGCTTTGTATAAAGTAGTCAAGTAGTTAAATACTTTTACTGCTGAAGGAATGGCAATCAATAAAGTAGTAAATGTAAATACACTACCTAAGAATGGATCCATTCCTGTTAAGAACATGTGGTGACCCCATACAATAAAAGATAAGAACGCAATTGCCAATATAGAACCAATCATTGCTTTGTATCCGAAAATTGGCTTTCTAGCATTGGTCGCAATAATCTCAGATGTCAAACCTAAAGCTGGTAATAGGATAATGTATACCTCTGGGTGACCTAAGAACCAGAACAAGTGTTCAAAAAGAATAGGAGACCCACCGTTGTAATCTAAAGCCTCACCTGCTATGAAGATATCCGATAAGTAGAATGACGTTCCAAAGCTTCTATCAAATAATAAAAGTAAAGCTGCAGATAGTAATACTGGGAAAGATAAAAGACCCAATATTGCAGTTACTAATAAAGCCCAAATAGTTAAAGGTAAACGTGTCATTGACATACCTGAGGTACGTAAGTTAACAATAGTTACGATGTAGTTTAAACCACCAATCATTGATGAAGCAATGAATAAAGTCATTGAAACTAACCACAAAGTCATACCTAAACCGGAACCTGGCATTGCTTGCGGTAAAGCAGAAAGAGGAGGGTAAACCGTCCAACCTGCTGATGCAGGTCCTGTCTCTACAAATAAAGATAATACCATGATTACTGAAGATGCTGCAAACAACCAATAAGAAAGCATGTTCATAAAACCAGATGCCATATCACGTGCACCAATTTGGTAAGGAATTAAAAGGTTGGCAAAAGTTCCACTCAAACCTGCGGTTAGAAGGAAGAATACCATTATTGTTCCGTGAATTGTACCTAAAGCGAGGTACATGTTTGGATCCATAACACCTTCCGGAGCCCATTTGTCACCTAAAAAGAAGTTTAGAACGGCAAAACCTTCTCCTGGCCAAGCAAGCTGAATTCGAAATAAAGTGGACATTAACATCCCGATTGTTGCCATAAACATTCCTGTTACCAAGAATTGTTTTGCGATCATTTTGTGATCTTGACTAAAAACGTATTTGCTAATAAACGTTTCCTGGTGGTGATCTTCTGCGTGATGATCTGCTGCGTGCGCTGTATTGCTCATAGTTTATATTATTGGATGTTTTGAGCTAATTGATTATCTGTTTCTGAAAGGCCTAAAGTGGCCATTAATTTTGCGTTGAAAGTGGTTTGTTCAGCTAGCCATTTTGCGTAATCTTCTGGAGTATCTACGATTACATTCATTTGCATGTTATAATGGGCAGCTCCGCAAACTTTGTTGCACAACAATAAGTAATCAAATTCTGGATTACCTGTTTTTCTACGCATCTCTGCCGTAGTAATTGTTGGAGTAAAACGCATTCTTGTAACCATTCCTGGAACACAGTTCATTTGTGCTCTAAAATGAGGCATAAACGCACTATGAATCACATCTTGAGAACGCATAGAGAAGTTCACTTGACGTCCTACAGGAATGTGGAATTCAACTTTAACTAATTTATCATCTTTCGCTGCGTTTTTCGCTAATTCGTTGTTTCTTCTGAAAGCGTGAATTTTTGAAAGTTGCGTTTCTTTATGATGAATAGCTGCTAACTTTTGAGATTCTTTTAAACCATCTTTTGGTACATGGTTTAATTCTTCTTTAAGCTCTGCAATTTGATCATTCAATTCTTGAATTCTAATCTTAATCGTTTGTTCGGTAACTAGACCAAGTGGATTAGAAGTGTTAATGAAATTGAAGTTTGCTTTTCCCAATTGGTCATCATCACCTGCAAAACGTGCCGTCCAATCAAACTGCTTGGCATATAATTCAATGTTGATGGCATCTCCTGCCACATCACCGTTATATTCATCCCAAGTTTTCAATCCGTAGATAATGATTACCGCCAAAACAGCCGCAGGTACCACAGTCCAAATCATTTCTAATTTGTTGTTATGGGTAATGAATTCTGCTTTAGAACCTGGACGAGCATAATAACGCAGTATGAACGTAATCAGTACAAGGTGAGTGATAATAAAAGCAATTAAAATAATTACCCAATTTAAGTTGAAAAGGAAATCAATGGTTTCACCATGAACAGAAGCGGCTTCTGGTAATACTAAAGGACCCCATTTTTGAACTACCCAAATGAATAGCGCAAAATACCAGATCATGAACAACAACCATGAAAAAGCACGGGTTCTGTTGTCTTTGAAACTAACCTTAGATTGGTCGTTCCCACTTAATTTGGAAGTAAGTTCAAATACACGGATGATTTGAACAATTAAAACCACTGCTAAAAGCGTGGCCGCAAAGCCTAATAAAAAGCCCATATTGTTTGATTTAATTATAATTTAAACAAAACTCAAAGCGCTAACTTTGAGGTAAAAAAGAGGAAACACCAGATCAATCGATTTGGTGTTTCCAAGTATATTTATTAATTAATGTGGTGATGCGTACTTTCGTTAAGCAGCGGGTGGTTTTTAACCATCAGCGGTGCTTTCTCCAGTTCTCTAAACACTACAAATAAGAACATTCCTAAATAACCCAATAACATTCCTAACTCCACAATACCAATGTGACCTTGGTCTTTCAGTACTCCAGGAGTTACAATAAAATAGATATCCATCCAGTGGCCAAAGAAAATAATTACTGAAACAACTGCAAGAACATTTCTGTTTCTTTTAGTGGTTTTAGACATTAAGAATAACATTGGTACTAAGAAGTTTATTAACACCATGGACCAGAAAGACCAAGTGTAATCGTTAATTCTTGGAATGTAATACGTTACCTCCTCTGGTATATCAGCATACCAAATCAACATAAATTGAGAGAAGAATAAATACGTCCACAAGAAAGATACCCCAAAAATGAATTTACCTAAATCATGAATGTGCGATGCGTTTACTTCTTTCAAGTATCCTTTACCCATTAAGTAATGGGTTAACAAGAATACCATGATCATACCTGCAATCCACATCCCTGAGAAAATGTACCATCCGTAAAGAGTAGAAAACCAATGTGCGTCAATTGACATAAACCAATCCCATGCTGCTACTACTGAAGTATACCCGAAGAATACTAAGAAAAAAGCTGAAGTTACCATACTCTTCTTATAGATAGAAGTTCCACCTTCTGCATCTTCCTGTAAAGATTTCTTACGGTAAATGAATGTAAATAATGTCCATACACCCAACATAACAACAGCTCTACCTAACCAAAATGGAATATTTAGGTAAGGTTCCTTGTGTTGTAATAATGCATCGTGAGCTACTGCTTCCGGATCCATCCAGTGGTAAATATGGTTCATGTGCATTGCGGATGCAATGAAAACAATCAATAAGGTAACCGCTCCAACGGGAACATATAAACTTACGGCTTCAAATACACGTTTAAGTGCCACATACCAACCTGACTGTGCAGCCGAGTTAATTGCAATAAACGTAGTTGCCATTAATGCAATACTGAAGAAAAACCATCCGTTAATTAATGCGCTAACCCAAATACGGTCCGCAGTAACTGAGCTATCAAACATGCC
The DNA here is from genome assembly GCA_913057875.1 of uncultured Flavobacteriales bacterium. Classification (GTDB taxonomy): domain Bacteria; phylum Bacteroidota; class Bacteroidia; order Flavobacteriales_G; family Salibacteraceae; genus CAJXZP01. The sequence continues at coordinate 20,951 of CAJXPI010000007.1, read as the reverse complement.
ATAGGCAATTGAAGCTATTCCAATCAAGATCAACGCCCCGAAGATCTTTTTGGATTTGTCTGTAAATGTGAATTGATCCATTTATATACTATTTCTTGTATTATTAATCTTCGTATTAGTGAGCAGCTTCTTCAGCTACTGCATCTTCGGTTGCTACTACATCTTCTTTCTCGGCATATAACTTAGCCACATCATGACCTTGTAATTTCTGAACATAGAATACTAATTTCCATCTATCCTCTTGAGAGATTTGAGAGGCATGTGAACCCATCATGTTCTTTCCGTATGTTATAGAATAGAAAATTTTTCCTGCTGGAAGATCTTTAATTGCACCATCGTATGCTGGTGGTGGTGGATATTCTGAATTTCCAATTACACCACCATCACCTTTACCTGTTTTACCGTGACAATGAGAACACATTTTCCCGAAAATAGTTTTACCTTCTTTTAAAGTCTCCTCACTATATGGAAGAGGATTCTTTAAATCTGCAGCCATTGCATAACCTTCATTAGACTCCGGAATGGTGAATGGCATAAATCCTCTTGGAATAGAACCTACAGCTGGTAAACGAACCTCTTGGCTATCTACAGCATATTCATCCTGTTGTTGCATGTTCGGCTCTAAAGCTCTTGAACGGTACATGTCTGGCATGTACTCCACACCCGGTGAATTTGGGTCTGATTGACAAGAATGTAAGGTCAATCCTATAAGACCAATAAATAAAGCTCCTGAAAATTTCTTAGCGATATTCATAATATTTAAATCCTTTCTTTTCATTTCTAGTCAATTATAGGAATTTAACGATTCTCTCTTTTTCGAAAACTGCTACTGTCCCTGATTCAGAGATCATTGTTTCAATTTCTTCTTTAGAGAATTTTTTGTTTTCGTTTTCAGCAATTTCAATCGCGAAATGATCATCCGTAGTTCTTGGATGTGGATTTCTTGCCGGTAAACCTGGTAAAGTCATATTTCTGAAGAAATATGTAATTGCCATACCATGACCTGCACATAAAACCGTAAACTCAAACATAATTGGAATAAATGCGGGTAAGTTTTGGTAAAAGGTGAAGTTTGGTTTCCCACCAATATTCAATGGCCAGTCCATAATCATCATATAGTTAATTGTGATTACCGCTAATGTTAAACCAGTGATACCGTAAATAAATGCAGCAATTGCAATTCTAGTCCATTTCATGCCTAGTACATCTTCCAAACCGTGAATCGGGAATGGAGAGTAAGCATCTCTAACGTGAATTCCTTTAGATTGTAACTGTTTGATTCCGGCTATCATTAAGTCGTCATCATTGTACATTCCGTATATAAATTTCTCTTTAGTCATTTTTCTTACTTTAACTACGGTTATTAGTGGTGTCCAGTATCTTTATCTCGGTAAGACTCTCCCGATGATTTTAAGATAGATTTCAACTCGTTTAATGCTAATACTGGGAATACTCTTGTAAATCCTAAGAACAATACGAAGAAGATTCCGATAGTTCCTAAATACACACCTATATCCACAAATGTTGGGTGGAACATAGACCAGTTAGATGGAATGTAATCTCTATGTAGAGAAGTTACAATAATTACGAAACGCTCAAACCACATACCAATATTCACGATAATTGATAAGAAGAATGAGAACACTAAACTTGTTCTTAATTTCTTAAACCAGAATAACTGTGGTGAAATAACATTCGCACTCATCATGATTGCATATGACCACCAGTAAGGACCAGTTGCTCTATTCAAGAAGGCATATCCTTCATATTCTACCCCTGAGTACCAAGATATGAATAGCTCTGATAAATATGCTACTCCTACAATTGAACCAGTAATGGTAATAATACGGTTCATTAACTCAATGTGTTGAATAGTGATGTAGTGTTCGAAGTGCAATACTTTACGTACTACTAATAGAAGGGTTTGAACCATCGCAAATCCAGAGAATACCGCCCCTGCCACGAAATAGGGAGGGAAAATAGTGGTATGCCAACCTGGGATTACTGAAGTAGCAAAATCCATAGATACAATTGAGTGTACCGAGAATACTAATGGAGTTGCTAAACCTGCTAATACTAAAGATACCTCTTCAAAACGTACCCAAGCCATCGCGTTACCGGTCCAACCGAAACTTAACAAGCTGTACATTTTCTTAGCCATTGGCCCTTTAGCTCTATCTCTAATGGTTGCAAAATCAGGAATTAAACCAATGTACCAGAATACAAATGATACAGAGAAATACGTTGAAATTGCAAATACATCCCATAAAAGAGGGGAGTTAAAGTTTACCCATAAAGAACCAAATTGATTTGGTACTGGGAAAACGAAATAAGCTAACCAAATTCTACCCATGTGAATACCTGGGAATAATGCTGCCATGATTACCGCAAAGATGGTCATCGCCTCAGCAGAACGGTTAATTGCCATTCTCCATTTTTGACGGAATAATAATAGTACAGCCGAAATCAATGTTCCTGCGTGACCAATACCTACCCACCATACAAAGTTGGTAATATCCCAAGCCCAATCAACTGTGTTGTTCAGACCCCAAACACCAATACCACGTCCAATTGTGTAAAGTATCATTCCGGTACCCCAGATTGCAAGTACAATTGCAACGCTGAATAAGCCCCACCATAATTTACCTGCTTTACCCTCAATTGGAGCACATACATCCTCAGTAATGCTGTGGTAAGTAACGTCCTTACCAAGAATTAATGGATCTCTAACTTCTGCTTCCTTAACCATTCGGTTTTATTTTAATCGTAATACTAATCTAATTAATGTGATGAATGCTCATCTGAATGTGAATCTACATGCGCCTCTTCAGCTTGATCTTCATGACCATGGTCACCATGATCATCACCGTGAGCTGCTCCATGACCAATTCCAGCTGGAATACGCTCTTCGTCAATGTTTCTCACTTTAGTTAGGTAGAACACGTTTGGTTGTGTACCTACTTCTTCTAATAAGTGGTAAGATCTTTCATCGTCTGACGTTTTCTTAACCGTTGTATGGTTATCGTTTAAGTCACCGAATTGAATTGCGTTTGTTGGACATACAGAAGCACAAGCACTTTCTACTTCTCCATCTCTTACCGTTCTTCCTTCTTTCTTAGCATCTAACTTTCCAGTTTGAATACGTTGAACACAGAATGAACATTTTTCCATTACACCACGAGCTCTAACTACTACGTCTGGGTTTAATACCATACGAGCTAAGTCGTTTTGTGATGGATTTACATCTGTAAATTTAGAATCACCAACATAGTTGAACCAGTTGAATCTTCTTACTTTATACGGACAGTTATTCGCACAATATCTAGTACCAATACATCTGTTATACGTCATTTGGTTTAACCCTTCATCACTGTGAGTTGTTGCCGCTACCGGACATACAGTTTCACAAGGAGCGTGGTTACATTGCTGACACATTACCGGTTGGTGAACTGCTTCTGGATATTCTGAAGGAACTTCCATTTGCGAGTACATGTCAATGGTTCCAGTATCACCAGCTGTTGCTTTAGACATGTCAGAAGAGAAATATCTATCTACACGTAACCAAGACATGATACGGTTTCTTCTTACTTCATCCTTACCTACAACAGGAACGTTGTTTTCAGAGTGACAAGAAGTAACACAAGCATTACATCCAATACATTTAGATAAATCAATAGTCATACCCCAACGGTGCCCATTCTTAATATCTTGCTCTGCCCAAAGGTCAACCTTATCTACAGTTTTAGTCACACCGTATGCGTCAACAACTGTTGGATCTGGATTGTAAGTGTCTTTTCCTTTTAAGAAAGTAGCAATCGAAGTTTCGTTCACAATTTTACGATCCATTTCCGTAAAGTGCGTTTGCGCTAGACCTACTGGATACTCTTCGTTTGCATTTTCAATAGTTACTTCAGCGTAATAGTTTAAAGTTCCATTTTTAGTAGTAACACCTGGGAAAACATTTGCTCCAACAGTCTTTGTAGTACCGTCAGCAGCAAACATATCACCTTGCTCAACTACTTTACCAGCGTTTGTTCTACCGTAACCTAATGCAATAGAAACTGCTCCAACTTTTTGACCTGGGGTAGCAATTACTGGCAACTTAACCGTAGAGCCACCAATAGTTACATTTACCAATGAAGCGGGTAATTGTTGACCGTAATTGGTTGCGTAACCATTCTCTTTACAGTCCTTCGGGTTCATAGCTACGTAGTTATCCCAAGTTACCTTGGTAATAACGTTTGGTAGTTCTTGTAACCAAGGGTTGTTTGCTTGATTACCAATACCCATGTTGGTTTCAGTATATAGTTCAGCTACCATTCCAGTAGCTTTTGAATTCTTCACTACATTAGAAGCAGAAACAGAAGCTTCAGGAGCTATGGTCATTTCCAATGTCATGGGTACTGGAGCAGGAGTATAATCTGCAAATCCATCGTGAACCGTGTTGTTCCAAAGTGTTTCTAAAGTAGAATACTTGGTTTGGTTTGGAAGGATAGTAGCAGACCAGTTTTCTTTCATGAAATCGTAGAAGCTAGTTTTCACTTTTACGAATTTCAATAAACTTTCTTGCGCTTGACGTGTTCCTTGGTGAGCTGCTGTTTTTGAGAACAACGGACGAATTACTGGCTGAGCCATGTAAATTGATCCTGCTACCGGAGAATAGTCATTCCAGTTTTCAAAATAATGGTTGTCTGGAGCTAGAACTGTAGTTGCAGATCCAGTTTCGTCAGCAAACATGCTGAAAGAAACCGAAGTCTTCACTTTAGCTAAAGCGGCTGCAAATCCTAAATCAGCTGGAGCGCTGTATACTGGATTTACTCCGTAGATAAATAAAGCATCAACTGCACCGGACTTCATTTCTTTTACCAAGTTGATAAAGTCTGTATCGGTTGCTTTACGAATGTTTAATGGTTTGTCAATTTCGATAGTGGTACCGTAAGAACCAATCATTTGGTTAATTCCGTTTACCAACTCTTGTGTAGCAACATCATTTGAACCACAAACAACTAACGAAGACCCTTTATGAGATACTAAGTCGTTTGCTGCGTTTTTGATTTTTGAAGCAACGTTGTTATCGTCATCGTATTTAGCACCTTTAATGGCAGCGTTACCTGTTTTCTTAGCAACTGCATTATAAAGGTCTATTACCGCTAAACCAATTTCGTTTGGTCTAACAGCTCCTCTAATATCAGCATTGGTACCTGTTAACGAAAAATTAGCCTCAAACTGGTAGTGACGAGACATCTCACCGTTTTGCGGTGCACGATGTGTTCCGTAAGCTGTTGCGTATTGGTTAGCATTTAACCAAGTAGACAAGAAATCAGCACCAAAACCAACAATTACGTTTGCTTTATCAAAGTTGTAGTTAGGAACTACTGCTTTACCAAAGTAGTTTTTGTTAGCATTGATAATACCTGCTGATGAAGCCTCATCATAAGTAACATGCTTAAAGTTTACTGGAGCTTCTTCTGTACCTAATTTAGAAGCAAACAAATCGATTGCTGCTTGCGTAGAAGGGGAAGCGATAGAACTAGATAAAACACGAACGTTTTTAGCTTCCGCTAAACTTGCTTTCACCGCTTTATCTACCTTAGACCATTTGGTTTCTTCACCATTTAATCTTGGGTTTCTAACTCTAGCTTCGTCATATAAACTTAATAATGATGAGTTCACACGAGCGTTCACACCACCATTAGTTAATTTACTTAGTTTATTTCCTTCAATGTGAATTGGACGACCTTCTCTAGTTTTTACTAAAATAGGAGCGAAGTCAAATCCATCAAAGTATGCAGATGCATAATAGTTAGCAACTCCAGGAGTAATTTCTTCTGGCTTTACTACGTAAGGAATAGATTTCATTACTGGAGCCTCACAAGCTGCTAAAGTTGCTGCTGTAACACTAAAACCCACAAATTTTAAGAAATCTCTTCTTGAAGTAGAAGAAGTACTTAATTCTTCTTTCTCTAGAAACTTATCTAGAGGCAACTCCTCTTGGAACTCATCGCTGTTTTTAGCAACAAACTCCTCGTTGTTTTCTAGTTGCTCAACACTTTGCCAGTATTGTCTTGAATTATTCATAATCTTTTTCTTATCTCGTTATGGCTAATTTATTAATAGTGGCATTTTGCACATTCGATTCCACCCATTTGGTTTACAGTGAAAGACTCTAAACCTTCGCTTTTGTACTTCTCAACTAATTGAGCATGTAACTTATCATAGTAAGGGTTACCGTTCATTTTCACTTCTTTGGTTCTGTGACACTCAATACACCATCCCATTGTCAAGTCATTTTCTTGATGCATTGGGTATTCAAAAGTGGCTACGTCACCGTGACATTCTTTACAATCCACTTGACCAACAACTACGTGCTGAGAGTGATTGAAATAAACGTGATCAGGTAAGTTGTGAATTTTCACCCACTCAATTGGATCTTGGTTTCTTGGAATGTATTTCTGGTTTTCAGAATCCCAACCGGCAGCATCATAAATTTTAGCAATCTCTTCTGTTCCATAAAGTTTTCCTGACTCAATTCCTTTATGACAGTTCATACAAACGTTTACAGATGGAATACCTCCGGTTTTACTCTTTTCAGCACCCGAGTGACAGTATACACAATCAATACCATCATCCCCTGCGTGAATTTTGTGCGAGAACTTAATAGGCTGCTCTGGAGCATAGCCCTTGTACACACCAATGGTCCAAATTGAAGACCAAAGGATGTAAAGAATACCGATGAATGCGAAAATCGAAATAACGATCATCCATTTTGTATTACGGTTAGCCCAAAGAACGGATTGTTGGTAGAACGATAAATCCATATCGTTAATCTCACCAATAGCAGCTAATCCTTCTTCACCTTTAAGTTCTAATAAAATTTTCTTTAATGAAGCTTTAACACTTAAGATGACGCTGATCACTACAATGAAAATTACTGTAAATGCAAATAACCACACGTTAGTGTAGTCTTCAGCAGGAGCAGCAGCAGGTGCTGCATCAGTAATAACCACTTTTGGTGTTTCTGGCGGAGCAGCAATGTATCCTAAAATGGATTCAATTTCAGCAGTGCTCAACGGCATCGCTGTCATTTGAAGTTGATTGTATTCTTTAAACAAATCCTGTGCGTAAGAATCGCCTGGATTGTCTTTTAAATACTGACCTGAATTGGCGATCCATGCAATAAGATTTTCCTTACTTTCCCATCGATCTTCTACGCCTGCAAGGGCTGGACCGATAAGTTTTTTGTCAATCTTGTGACATGCCGCACAATTGGCTTTAAATAGATTTTTTCCGTCTTGGGAATAGCCTGATAAGGCCAAAACTAGAAACAAAGAAAGGACACTTAAATGGACCTTTATGTTGTTAATCGAAATTTTTAAACTCATGTGGAGCGTATTTCAATGCTTAATTTAATTCTCTCGCAAAGGCGATTTTATTGCCCGCAAAAATAGTAGAAAGGCCACATTGTTGTTAATAAACGATAAAAATATGACAATTGGATTTTTAATTTAGAATGATTCTAAATAAGATGGGTTTGGACTTTGTCCTATTTTTGTTATTAATTCACTGTCAGAAAGCGTAATAGAGAGGTTTGGTTTTTGGAGTTCTTATAAGTGACTGCAACGCTTTTAGCTGGAAATTAGGTTGAAAACGGGGTTGAAATTTGTGCTAATATTCAATTTTGTTATCGGAATTGAACAAATATTAGAAATGTGAATTTCGTAACTGTAACTCAAACGTTAAGTTTTCAGTTTCGGGTGCCCAAAAACGTTTTGTTAAGGTTATGTTTTTAACGGCAAATTGATGGGTTAAATAAAGTGCGAATGTATATTTGGGTTTTCTACTCAACAGAGAATAATTTTCTATGAAATATATTTTTTTAGCTATTGTATGGATCAGTAGCATACCCGTATTTTCTCAGCAAAAATCGTTGGATGGCGCTGAAATTTTAAAGGAAATTCAAAAAGTGGGAGTGCTCAATAGAGTGCTTTATTTTGCGGCTCATCCCGATGATGAAAACACCCGGTTAATTGCCTATTTGAGTAAAGGGATGAACGTGGAAACGGCCTATTTCTCTTTAACTCGTGGTGATGGAGGACAAAACCTTATTGGTGATGAAAAAGGGGAGTTACTAGGCATGATTCGTACGCAAGAATTGTTAGAAGCCAGACGTGAGGATGGAGGTACGCAATACTTTAGTAGAGCTATTGATTTTGGGTACTCGAAATCTGCGGAAGAAACCTATAAACACTGGGATAAACAAGTGTTATTAGAAGATGCGGTTCGGGTAATTAGAAAGTTTAAACCCGATGTAATTGTGACACGTTTTCCACCTGATTCAAGAGCGGGTCACGGGCATCATACCGTATCGGCCATGATTGCAGCTGAGGCTTTCGATTTGGCGGCAGATCCAAACCAGTTCCCAGCAACGGCTAAGGAGTTTGGAGCTTGGCAAGTACAAAAATTGTACTGGAATGAAAGCTCTTGGTGGAACAAAACCATTCACGAACATAAAGACGAATATACCACTACTAACTTTGGTCAGTTTGATCCGGTTTTGGGGGTGTCTTATGCTGAAATTGCCTCGGTTTCTAGAAGCCAGCATCAGAGTCAAGGTTTCGGAATGGCTATTCAACGTGGCGATAAATTAGAGTACATGAAACTTATTAAAGGCGATTCTACGCAATCGGACGTGCTGCAAAATAACCGTAGATATTGGTCGGATGTAGAAGGTGGAAAATCCATTCAGAAGCAGTTTGACAAGATTGTTTCAAATTACGATGTAACCCATCCTTCTAATAGCATTGACGCATTAATGGATTTATATGTAGCCATAAATGAAATGCCAGATAACCGTTTTAAGAAACAAAAAGCAGAATCGGTTAAGGATATAATTGCGGCTTGTGCCGGTTTATGGATGGACTTTAGAACAGAGAAACCATTACTAGTAGTCAATGAAGATTTCAAGGCGAAAGCGTATATTATTTCGCAAACCAACTATCCTTTTGAATTGACTTCGGTAAAAATGGGTGAGGTTGAAAAAACGATGTCGGAACGATTAAAAAACACGTATTTCGAAGTGGAGGCTGAGCTTCCGGGTATTCCAACCATTTCTAATCCGTATTGGTTAGCCGAGGAAAATGATGGCAATACGTTTACGGTTCCAAATCCGGATTTAATTGGTCAACCGGAAAATGATGCGGTGGTAGAGGCTACATTTACGATTAGCACTTTAAAGGGGGATTTAGTCTATACGCGTCCTTTGGTTTACAAATGGACTGATCGAGTTCGTGGAGAATTATACCGCCCCGTAAATGTGGTGGAACCTTTGTCGGTTTCGTTTTCCAAAAAGGTGACTTTATCGTTGAATAACGAGATTCAAGTTCGGGTAAGAGCTAACAAAGAAGCGAAGAATTTAAAAGCCCAATTAACTTGGGGAGGAAATAAACAGTTTAGTTCTGAAGTGTTTGAAATTGAGTCTTTAATGGAAGGGCAGTCTATGCCAATTACCTTTCAATTAGCGGGCGAATTTGAGAGCTTAAATACCTTGCATGTGAAAGTGTGGGAAGCGGAAAATTCCAAGTATGAAAATGGATTAATTGAGATTGCGTATCCGCATATGTATACCCAAGTGGTGATGCCAAAATCTAAGTTGACCTTGATTAAGGAAGACATTCAATTAACCAGAAATCACTTTGGTTACATTAAAGGTTCGGGTGATGAAATTCCAGTAGCTCTAAAAGAAATGGGTTGTGAAGTTACCGTACTGGATCCGGCAAAAATGACACTGAAAGATTTAGAACAAGTGGATGGAGTGATTGTCGGAATTCGTGCGTACAATTCCGTACCTGCCATGAAAAGTGCTTCGCCATTATTGAATAAGTATGTGTTCAACGGTGGGTTTGTGATGGTGCAATACAATACCAATCGTGGATTGAAAACCGAAGACTTAGGTCCGTACCCGTTCAAACTTTCGCGTGATCGAGTAACCGAAGAAGATGCCGAAGTTGTGCGTTTACAAAGAGACCATCCCGTACTAAAAACACCTAACGTTATTACCGATGCTGATTTTGATAATTGGGTACAAGAACGTGGGTTGTATTTCGCTGGCGAATGGGATGAAAAATACACGGCCGTTCTAGGATGGAATGATTCAGGCGAAGACTTGAAAAAAGGTTCGTTGTTAGTGGCAGATTACGGTAAAGGTCAATATGTTTTTACTGGAATTTCATTCTTTAGACAACTACCAGCAGGTGTGGTAGGTGCTTATAAATTATTTGCTAATTTGGTAAGCTACGGAGCTGAAAATCCAACTGCAACAGAAAAGAAGTAAATGGAAAACGAACCGTCAAAGACCAATTGGAATAAGATTTACGCAGGAGTGCTAGGTTTCCTAGTCGTTCAAATCATTTTGTATTTATATCTGTCGTCATTATGGTAGCATTAGATTGGATTGTGCTACTCAGCACCTTATTGTTTATTGTGTTGTACGGGGCATGGAAAACCCGTAAAAGCGCCAGTATTTCGAGTTACTTGAAAGGGGATAATGAAATGGGTGCATGGACCATTGGTTTGTCGGTTATGGCTACCCAAGCTAGTGCCATTACTTTTTTGTCCACCCCTGGACAGGCTTACGAAAATGGGATGGGATTTATTCAGTTTTACTTTGGTCTGCCGTTAGCTTTAGTCATTGTTTCTGCCGTATTTATTCCTATTTATTACAAGCTGAATGTCTTTACGGCTTATGAATATTTAGAAAATAGATTTGGTTTAAATACCCGTTTGTTTACCGCCTTTTTGTTTTTGATTTCTAGAGGACTGGCGGCTGGAATTACCATTTATGCGCCTTCTATTGTGCTCTCTTCTCTATTGGGTTGGGATTTAGATTTAACCAACATCTTTGTAGGTATCCTAGTTATTATATACACGGTTTCGGGAGGGACCAAGGCCGTGAGTTTGACTCAAAAATGGCAAATGGGAATTATCATGTTTGGTATGTTTACCGCTTTCTTTCTCATTATTGATTACTTAGGTGAAGACCTAACGTTTTCGCAAGCGGTAGATGTGGGTGGACTGCTAGGTAAAATGGAAATTGTGAATACTGAATTTGATTTGAGTAATCGTTATACCATTTGGACCGGTTTACTAGGTGGGTTCTTTTTATCGCTTTCTTATTTTGGTACGGATCAAAGTCAAGTGCAACGTTATTTAGGTGGAAAAAACATCAAAGAAAGCCGAATGGGAATGATGTTCAATGCGGTGTTGAAGATACCCATGCAATTCTTCATTCTATTTGTAGGACTGATGGTATTTGTGTTTTATCAATTCAATGAGCCGCCCGCATTTTTTAACTCTCCGGGAAAGAACAAAATTTATCAAACCGAACAAGCCGATAATTTCAAACAATTAGAAGCAAATTACACAGAAGTCTTTACCCAGAAAAAGGAAGCCATCAATAATTATTTGGTAACTGATGGTTTGGCTAAGGAACAGTATAAAGGTCAAGCACAAGCACTGTATCAACAATCGCAAGACATCCGTGAAGAGATGCGTGAGGTGATCAAAAAAGCCGATGTAAATGTAGATGGTAAGGATACTGATTATGTCTTCCTCACGTTCATTTTAAAGTACATGCCTCATGGGGTAATTGGTTTGTTGCTCGCTGTGATTTTATCGGCAGCCATGTCCAGTACCAGTAGTGAGTTAAATGCCTTGGCATCTACCACTTTGGTAGATTATTATAAGCGACTTTTCAAAAAGGAAGGATCAGATTCCCATTACGTTTCTGCTTCCAAATGGTTAACGGTGGCTTGGGGCTTATTGGCCATTTGTATTGCTTTATCGGCTCATTTATTTGAGAATTTAATTCAGTTAGTGAACATACTAGGTTCGTTGTTTTACGGTACCATTTTAGGAATTTTCTTAGTCGCGTTTTTCTTGAAATTTGTGAAGCAAACAGCTTTGTTAGTAGGTGCATTTACTGGGCAGTCGTTGGTATTGATATTACATTTATTAACCGTTTACGAAGTCATTGATTTGGGCTATTTATGGTATAATGTTATTGGTAGTTCAGTGGTGATATTGGTAGCTCTTTTGGTACAATCATTTATGCCTAAAGTGCAATTGGCTAAATAATTAGGGTAGGGGACGATTCCGGTACACGTGTAAATTAATTTTTTGTAACACGTATTAGTTTTGTACTTTTGGTTGTGAACCAAGAAATCAAGTATCATGAATACCAAGCTAACATTAACGATTGAGCAAGAGATTATTGAGAGAGCAAAAAATTATGCTAAAGACAAAAATCGTAGTTTGTCTGATATAATTGAGAACTATCTTAAAATGCTTACTTCGGATGATAATAAGCAGGATATTGAGGCTATTAACCCTATTGTTAAATCACTCAAAGGTTCGTTCAAAATGCCAAAAGATATGGACTATGAAAAGGAGCTTGGAAAGCGATTAGAGGAAAAGTATCTATAGTATGAATCATGTATTAATAGATACGGATGTGCTCCTTGATTTTTTCTTTGATAGAAAACCATTTGAAACATATTCGACCCAGATTTTAAACCAGTGTGCTGAAAATGAAATAAAAGGATATGCTACGCCTGTTATTATTTCTAACGTTTATTATTTACTTAGGAAAACCGCAAAGCATGATGTCATTATTGAGAAATTAAAACAGTTGCTGCAAATAATTGATATCATTCACATGGATAAAGCTTCTGTGGTGAATGCATTAAATTCTGAATTTAAAGATTTTGAAGACGCCCTTCAGAATTTTTCAGCTATGGAAAATGGAAAGATCAGTATTATTCTAACAAGAAATATTAAAGATTTTAAGACTAGTGATTTAGCGGTTTTAACTCCTGAGACCTTTTTGAAAGGTAAAAACCGTTCTTAATGAGGGGTTACCATTGGTTTATAAAGAAAAAAAGAACTAACTCCATTAAGAAGGAAGAGCTAGAAGAAATAAGTCCAGTAAAAACCAATTATTGCCAAATAAACTCGCTTATCTTTGCCGCTGCAAAATAGGATTAAAATGAGTTCATTAAGACAAGATAAAGTTTCAGAGTTATTACGTAGAGAATTAAGTACCATTATTCAACGTAACGAAGGTGAAATGTTACCCGGTAAAATGACTACCGTTACTACGGTACGTATTAGTCCAGATTTAAGTTTTGCCAAAGTGTACGTGAGTATTTTCCCTACCGAAGATTTGAAAGAAGATGTAGCTATATTAGCGCAATATGTGCCTCAGTTAAGATTTCAATTAGGAAAAAGTATCCGACACCAATTACGTATTGTTCCTCAATTTGCTTTTTATGGCGATGATTCACTGGATTACGCAGAGGAAATTGAAAACCTTTTGAAAGAGTAGTTTCATTTGAACCTCCCATTATTCATAGCTAAACGATACCTTTTTTCTAAAAAGAAAAAGAGTGTAATTAACCTGATTTCTTTCGTTTCCATGTTTGGAGTGGGTGTGGGTGCTATGGCGTTAATCATGGTGCTATCTGCATTTAACGGAATCAATAGTCTGGTAGAAGGTCTGTATTCTAGCTTTGATGCTGAGATTCGAATAGAAGCGGTTAACTCTAAAACCTTTTACGATAATGCTGAGATTCGTTCCAAAATTCTTTCGGTAGAGGAGGTGGCAATTATTGGACGTTCTTTAGAAGAAACCGTATTGATTAAGTACAAAGACAGTCAAACTCCCGCCATGATTAAAGGGGTAGATTCTACCTTTATGGCACGTAGCGGAATGGATAGTTTGATGTGGGCCGGAGATGCAGAACTGTATGCCGAAAACGGAAACCCAAAGCTAATGGTGGGTTACTTTGTGGCTGAAAAACTGGGACTGTTCATTCAAAATGCTTTGCGTCCCATGTTTGTGTATGCGGCAAAAAGCGATGCCTCCAAAAGTACCACCCTGGAAAATGCATTTTACATTGAGAGCATATCTCCATCAGGAGTGTTTGCGGTAAATCAAGATATTGATGCCAAGTACACGGTAGCTCCCATTGAATTTGTAGAAATGTTGTTGCAAACCTCAGGCGAAGTAACCGCATATGAATTGCAGTTGCATGATGCCAATAAGGCCAAAGTGGTTCAAGCGCAATTGCAAGAAATTCTAGGCTCGGAATACGAAGTAAAAACCCGTTTTCAGCAGAACGAAATTCTGTACAAAACCAATAATACCGAGAAGTGGGCCACGTTTTTAATTCTATCGTTTATTCTGCTTATTGCCACGTTTAATGTCATTGGCTCGTTAACCATTTTGATACTGGATAAGAAGCGTGATATTTTTGTTTTACGTGGTATGGGTGCCACCCTTAAAACCATTAGACGTATCTTTTTTGTAGAGGGTCTATTGATTTCTTTAACCGGTGGTTTTACGGGGTTAGGATTAGGAATCTTATTGGTCTTTTTACAATCGCAATTTGGATTTATTCCTGTAGAAGGATTGTTAGTAGAGTATTACCCCGTAGAGTTGCAGTTAATGGATGTAATCTCCATTTCCACCATTATTATTGTGATAGGAAGCTTAGCTGCCATGTTGCCCTCTAGAGTGGTTTTAGGTAGGTTTAATATTAGGTAGATTAGTTTTGGGTAAGGAGTATTGAGTTACCTCGTTTTTGAATAGATAGTATTCTGAATATTAATAATATATTCGCATAAATAATAACTAATAGCCTTTTGGATAACCAGAATACCAACCATGAAAAAACTAATCCTTTTAATCAGTTTTATTGTATTAGGAATCACCACGCAAGCCACGGTGCATGTGGTTTCTAGTAAAAACAACTCAGGTACGGGTACCTTACGCTCTAAAATAGCTACAGCAGTAAGTGGCGATACCATTCGGTTTAATCCCAACCTAATAGCTAATGGCAGTGATAGTATTGTATTGAATTCGGAAATAGCGTTTTCAAAGTCACTCACCATTACAGGGCTATATACCCCAACCGACACCCTGTTTCTTTCAGGTGGTGGAACGAACAGAATGTTTAGAGTTGACACCACCACTTTTGTGGTTTTTGATTCGTTGGTGTTAAGAAATGGGTTTGATGTATTTGACGGAGGGGCTGTGTTTGCCCAAAATGTGGACAGTGCGGTGGTGAAGAATTTACTTTTACATTTGAAATTTTTAATGCTGATGGAACTTTTTATGGTTCTGAAAATAAGCGGGTTGCTGGAGGGGCTGAGGAGTTTACAATTTTTGCTCCTGGTGGGAGTACTGTAAATATCACCACTTCGGGAAGTGATGGGTATTCTTATACTTATCAGGCTAGTAGTGAAGTGTCTATTTGTACCGAGACGGAATAATTTGTAAAATATAGGATATGAGATGGTTAATTGTGTTTGTACTATACATAGAAGGATTAGGTTTTTTTGGTTTATATGGTCAATGTATTGCTCCAGAGGATATTGCATTTGTTGCTGGGGATTGGCTTGAAACACATGATGTTATCACTAAAAGAAAATTTGATAATAATTCAAGTTATTTAAGGGTTGACATTGATAGTATTAGGGGAAGTATTGCTCATATCGTATTGCCATTCAGGATTGAAAAAAATGATAGCCTTTTTACTGGCATAATGTATACAAAAAGCGGGATTTCGGAATACTTTGAGTATCATAAGGATGGTAAATTAAATGGGCCTTTTTTTTATATCAGACGGGATGGCTTTTATTCTACGGGTACGTGTATTAATAATAATTGTAATGTTTTGGAGTATTATCCAAATGGAGCACTTTATGCCAAGTATTCTACTGTTTCAATAGCTATGAAAAAAGGTGTCTATGTTGGATTTGATTTGGATGGAAGAATAATTTATAAAGCGGAATATAAAATTGTTCCGTTTACGAAAATAAATTATGAAAAATATTCATCTGAGTTTTCAGAAGATTCAATGGAATTTAATCAGCGGTTCTTACAGATAAAAATTTTTGAGGAATGCCCCCCCCCCCAGCACCTCGCCAAATGATAAATAGAGAATAGGTGCAGGTTGTCATATTTTAGTTTTCTATTCTGCTTTTTAGCAGAAACTAGAAAAACTTCATGGCAACTGGGTTATTAAAGAATAAGTAAGAAATTAAAGTGAAGCCACTAACAAAGATGTTGGTGGTTTTTTTATGCACTTGAGTTTACACTAAAAACTTTTTCAATCATGCTTATTCGTGTACAAACGTTTTTAGCACGGCAGCCTGCCTACCGCAAGCAGGTCCGCGTTAACCTTCATTTTTAATACAGTAAACTGCCCAGGTTAACTCTTAGTTTATTTTAACCCAGAGGTATTACCACATAAGCCTTAAATATTAAATGGAAGTAAGATTATATTTACTTGCGTTAACTAGGTGCAAATAACCATTTTATATAGTGATGAGCTTTTATTTAAATAAAGGAAAATTGTATTTTCGTGACTCAATCACAAATCAGCCTTTTAGCTAGCCAAAATTACCAAACATGAAAAAACTAATCCTTTTAATCAGTTTTATTTTAGTAGGAATAACCACACAAGCCACGGTGCATGTGGTAGATAGTTTAAATGATGCCGGAACAGGTTCTTTGCGTTCTAAAATAGCATTAGCCTCAAATGGAGATACTATTCGGTTCAACACAAATTTAATTGCCAATGGTAGCGATACTATCGTATTGGCTACTAGTATTTCTTTTAGTAAGTCTCTAACCATAAAGGGCCTTTACAATATGAGTGACACACTGGTGATTTCTAGTATAACGTCAGATAATATTTTTACGGTTAGTAATGTGTCTATGGTTGTTTTTGACTCTTTAGTTGTTTTTGATAATAAAAGTATTACCGGATCTAATTCATTTTTTGGCTACGGTATTCAAACTGCTCACGTAGATAGTTTAATTGTTCGAAATTCAGAGATTAAAAATAATCAAAAGGGTGGACAAAATTCAAATGGTATTTATATGGACCCAACGGGGGTTACAGACAATGATAGTAAAGCATACTTAGAAATATATAATTCAAACATAAGTGACAATCGTGGAAATGGGGTGCAAATTGATGCGCCAGTTATAAACACCTATGTGCATTTGATTACGGTGAAAATTTCAAACAGCAATATTTCTAATAATGAAGGTTCTGGTTTGGTTATTCAAGGAATGGATACCATTAGAATCATTATTGACAGCTCTGATGTTAATGGTAATACACGAGGGTGTAGGCTTACTATGCGTCCCGACACAGCTAATCAAGCCTATATAGAAACCCTATTATCAAACTCCTCTTTTGAAAATAATGGAATAGGTGTAGATATTATTCTGCAAGGTAACAGCGCGGTGCATTACGGAGATTTGAATTCTAAATTGGAAATTAAGAATTCATTTTTTTCTGGAAACGGAAATGGAATTACTGGGGCAGTCAAGGTTCAAATGGGTCACACTATTACCCATGCATTTCCCGGGTCAATACAATCAGATATTTTGCTTGAAAATAGTACCATTACAAATTCTAATGGGCAAGCTATTAATGCTAGGTTAGATCCAAATTCATCCAATCACATTAACTCTTACCATAAGTCATGGATAACCATTAAAAATTCTACTATATCCAGTAGTACTATTCCCACTGGATATACAGGTGCTGCTATCCAAAATTTTGTTAACTTGCAGAATACCACTCTTGGCACTGCAAGTGCTAATATATGGATAAAAAACTCCACTTTGGTGAACAATACTTCTCCTACAAATAACAGTGGAATTTCTAATGGAACGACTCAAATTGGCACATCCCTTACAAGTATAACAGGGAGTATTTTATCAAAAAATGGCACGAGTTTTATGGCTCCCTTCTATTCAGGAATAACTTTTTCGGGAGGCTATAATATTTTTAGTGATAGTACGGTATTGAATTCTGTTTCCACAGATCAATTAAATGTGGATTCCACCTCATTAAATTTGGGTAGTTTATCATATAATGGTGGAACTACTCCAACAATGGCTCCTATGGTGCCTTCAGTTGCGATAGATGCAGGTGACCCTTTAGATTTGAGTGATGCCCAAAACTTGCCAATTGTTGGTGTTCGAGAAATTGGGGCAGCAGAGGCATGTACAAGAACTTTTAAACATGATACGATTACCGCCTATGATTCTTATACCTGGATTGATGGAAACACATATACGCAAACAGATAGTTCTATTGTGTTTACCTCGGTAAACGCAGCGGGCTGTGACAGCTTAGCTAGCCTAAACCTTACCATCCTTACTTCTTGCAGAGCTACCGATACTATTACCACCTGTGATAGTTATACTTGGCGTGATGGCGTGACATATTATGCAAGTACTAATACTGCCCAGCACATTGTTTCATTTCCAAACGGTTGCGATAGTATTTATACATTAAACCTAACTGTAACTAACACCGTAGTAGAAACGTATGAAACTTGTGATTCTATTACTTGGCGTGATGGAAATACATATACACAAACAAACCATTCGGCAAGAGATACGGTAACTGTAGTTGGTGTTTGTGATAGTATTTATATACTTGATTTAACAGTACACGCACCAGAATTTACGAGCGATGTGTATACTGTTTGTGACAGTTTAACATGGATAAATGGGGTAACGTATTATTCTAGTACAAATATGATATACGATACTTTAGCCAACAGGCATGGTTGCGATAGTATTGTGAATTTAGACTTAACCGTAAATCAATCGCACCATGATACAGATAACGTTTCGGCCTGTTTGTTTTACATGTGGAGTAATGGCCAGATTTATGTGACAGATAATAATACGGCTACACAAAATTTCACTTCGACTATTGGATGTGACAGCATTTTGCACTTAGACCTCCAAATTCATCAAGGCACTTTTGCCACCGATACCCATGTAGTTTGTGATTCGCTAGTTTGGATAGATGGTAATACCTATTATTCCAATAATACAACTGCTATTTATACGCTTGTTGGCGGAAATAGCAACGGGTGTGATAGCGTGGTTACTCTAAACCTAACCGTTAATAGTTCTTCAAGTACAGATGTAATTAACAGTTGTAGCGCGTATACATGGATTGATGGGAATACGTATACTTCCAGTAACCATACGGCTACACATACCTTAACTAATTATTTAGGATGTGATAGTGTGGTTACCTTGAATTTAACAATTAACGTAACCACGTACGGAACAGAAACCATAAGTGCATGTGATACCTACACCTGGAACGGAATAACCTATTCATCAAATAACAATACCGCAAAAGATACACTAGTAAACGCCTTTGGTTGTGATAGCATTATCACTCTTGATTTAACCATTTTACCATCCACTACTGCAACCGATGTAATTAGTTCGTGTGATCCAATCACTTGGTTAGATGGCAACACCTATTCTTCTAGCAACAACACGGCAACGCATACCGTTGCCAATTCGGCAGGTTGTGATTCTGTAATCACATTAGATTTTACATTATTGCAACCCACCGCAGGTACAGATGTAGTTACTTCATGTAACGAAATAACCTGGATAGATGGAAATGTGTATAGTGGAACTATTAGTGGTCCTACTTTCACTATTCCAAATGCAGCAGGTTGTGATAGTGTAATTACCTTAGATTTTACTTTACTGGAAGTGGATACAGCCGTAATAAGAAATTACCTAACGCTAACCGCTCAAGCCACCAATGCTACGTATCAATGGATAGATTGCGATAATGGTAAAATTAACGGTGAAACCAATGCGGCATTCACAGCCACTCAAAATGGAAACTATCAGGTAGAGGTAACTCAAAACGGATGTGTAGATACATCGGCTTGTTATTCAATAACGAATGTAGGCATACAACAAGCACAATTGTTGGGCGTGAATGTTTATCCAAATCCAACCAGCGATGCGTTACATATTGACAAAGGAAGCAATGTTTCGTTAGAAATAACCATTACCAACAGCGCAGGGGCAATAGTGTACCATTCCAGTACGGAAGACCAAATAACAACCATTAACATGGCCAAAATGGCAAGTGGGGTGTATGTAGTTACTTTGAGGAATGAGTTGGGGGTAAGTGTGGAGAGAATTGTTAAGAGGTAGGTTTATTCGTTTAGAGAATAAAGAGTTAAAAATAAAAATGATTTTAAAAAGTTAGCTTTGTAAAAAGCATAGAAATGGGAATAGAGGCAAAGAAATTAGACATAATTGAGCGATTAATGAAAGTTCGTGAAGAAGATGTATTAAAAAAATATGAGCAGTTACTCATAGAAGCACAGCTATTTACGCGTACAGAAGAATCCATGCAAGCCATTGAAAACAATCAAACCGTCACTTTAGAAAATTTTAGTAAAGGGAACAAAGAATGGATGGAGTCAAAGAGTATCAGATAGAAATATCTTTACCCGCTCAAAAGCGATATCAATATGAAATCCTTTCTTATTTGTTAGAGAATTTTAGTCTAGAACGAAGTATTGAAATAGATGAAAATATTACTAAAACTTTAAGCTCATTAACCACTTTGCCTAGAAGAGGAAAGAGTGAAAAGTATTTAGAATCACATCGAAATGAATTTAAGTTTATTCTACACAAAGAATCTCGAAACTTAGAAATCAAAATAATTTATTACATCTCAGAAAAGCAAGGAAAGGTGTATATAACCGACTTTTTTCCTGTCAAGATGAACCCGGAAACCTTAAGAATACGGAGTTAAAACCACTCTTGTTTTAATAAGTTATATTCGTCATGGAATTTTAAAATTTCCTTTTAATCTTTTTCAAATCAATTCATGGCATCAGCATTCGGACACGCGTTAGCATCAGTAGCATTAGGAACTAGTTTTACTAAAAACATGAAATCGGCTAAATTCTGGACTTTGGGAATTGTGTGTTCTATTTTTCCTGATGTCGATGTGTTGGCCTTTAAGTTTGGTATTCCTTACGAAAGCTTTTGGGGTCCTGTCTCTTATACACATCTGACGCTG
>CAJXPI010000006.1 GCA_913057875.1 uncultured Flavobacteriales bacterium | reverse complement strand
CACAGAGTAGATCGTCGGCAGCGTCAGATGTGTATAAGAGACAGTTTCATAACCTACCCGTACGTTTCATCCAAATTCTACGGATAACGAAACCGCCAGCGAACCCAATAAAAATGCCTAGAAGTACTTGAGCCCAAGCGGCAGTTTGTACAATTTTAGAAAGTAAATTACTATGCTCTTTTGTATCCATTTCTGAGTCACTTACCTCTTTGATATGATGCAACAAATCAACCGCCAAATTGCCTTTTGGAATACTTTGATGACATGACAAACAAACACCTCTTCGGTCTAAGTTCTGCCTTTCTTGGTTATTTAATGGGCGGGAGTTTTTAAAGTGATGTCCTACGGTTTGTAACTGCTCCCCTTCTTCCGTCACAAAGCGCGACCAATCCATAGTTAAATTAGGAATAGCATTTACCTGGGCATGGGTGTTCTGAGCCAAGGGAGTACCTACGCCAGAACCAATTTCCACATCAAAATCTTTAGACGGATCTCCATAGATAGTTCCTCCCTCAATTCCGTATCCCATACTCTGTGGATTGGAATGACAACTCTCACAAGCACGAGATTCTTTTTGAATGGTATGCGGTTGTACCGGAGAAATATCAATTCCAAGCTGCCCTTCCTCATCCGCACCTTCTACATTAGGGATTTTAAAAATTTCGTTTTCTAATAAAGGTTTGCCATCCGTACCTATAACCGTAACCGTGGTTTGACAACCAGGAATTGCGGGTGAAATACGATTCTCTCCGTTCCGTACCAAGGGTGGATTTTCCCAACGCAAATAACTTCTAGATTCAGAAACCTCCCCATCAATTAAATACTCTTCCAGCTCTCCTCTAGCATCGGCTGTTAATCCTTGTGCATCGTGGGCTTGCCCCATAGCCACCCAATCGGGTTTCTTTTTACAATCCTTTGAATAGTCTACCTTCACATGACACCCGTAACATTGTGGAGCCCAAGTAGCGTGACATGAATAGCACTCCATTTCATTAGTATGCTTTTCTACCGTAACCATAGCCACCTCTGCTTCTATACTCAGTTCAGAATTATCATTCAAGTACTTTAGCGGTTTAAGTTCTAAATCTTTTCCAGTAGCGGAGTGCACAATTACTTTATCGCCATCCTTAACCACATTGGTTAGCGGATTACCACGGGCTGATATCAAATAACCATCCTTAGGGTCATACTCTGTTCCTTGCTTTAAATACTCGGCTATTTGCTGGGTAACCCCTCTTGGAGTTTCTCTACGATTTTCAAAACCTGATATTTCATCGCCATATCCTATGGGTAATTCCCACGGATTTTTTGAAGGCGTTCCGTGGCAATCTTGGCACTCAATTTCTACGGGAGCAAGAGTAGCTCCTGTAAGCGATCCATCACTATGCACGTCATTACTGGTATGGCAATCCTGGCAAAGCATTCCCTTTTTAAGATGAATGTCTGCTTTTAAGTGTAAATAGTTTTTGGAATGCAACTTAGGCTGGCTTTCTCCGTCACCCATAAACGGTGATGAATAGGCCGTTTCCATCAATCCTTGATAAGAAGTCCCTATTCTCTTTCCTCTATCATGACATGTGGTACAAGTTTCCACAGGAACGCCTGAATAATGCTTTTCATGCACGGTAACTTTGGCTTCTCGGGTACCTTGAATAGAATGGACTAATAATTTTCCTTTACCTTGAATGGTAGAATCTCCTCCTTCGTAAATCCCCTCATTTCCATAGGGAACATGACACGAAGTACATCCCATACCTCGATAATCACCACGTTTTTGACGGCCTTTGTTTCCCGTATGGCAACGTTGGCATTCTTGACGTAAATACGTGTAAACGGCCAACTGCGGATTTTCCATCACCTCTTCAGCCGTGGGTGCGGGTGGTAACGAGTTCATTTTGCTGGGATACACTTGAGGCTCTGCCACTTCTAATTCGGCCATGTATTCTCTAAATATATCAGTCCCCAAACGTTCATGAACATTTACTTCCTCTACCTCATAATTTCCAATATCATGATTGTAGCCATTCATTCCTCCAAATCCCCATAGGGTGCCCTGAATCTTACCTGCCTCGGTAAACATCAAAGAAGTAAATTGGGTCATCACTTGCTCCTTATGGCAAATACCACAGGTATTATCATTAATCCACGGACTTCCAGGTTCTGGGTAAAAGTTTTTTGGTCCAGGGTTTTCTTCAAAGAACTCCGGAGTCCCCTTATGCACTTTATTGATATCGGTAGTATTAGGATTTCCTCCATGACAAACAATACAATCATTTCCAGAATGACCAGCTTGATTTGAGATTTCCAAAATCTCTTGCATCATCCCTGATTCTTCTGCCCGAATATGCTCTAAACCATCGTGGCAACTCGTACAGTTATTCTCTCCGAAATGATATTTTACCTCTACTTTTTTAGGCTTCCAAATTCTTGGTTGAATTTGATTTTCTATGGGTTTGGTACTGGAGTTACTTATCAAACTACCATCTACAAAACTCACCAATCCATACACTCCTGCTAACAGAATTGCAAAGACTATAAATGATTTGATTTTATGCATATATGGCTTATTGATAGGTGACGAAAATAATACGTTGAAGGAGTTTATAGCCAAGTTACGGGCACAAAAAAAACCTCGAATGAAACATACGAGGTTTTTAATTCTTTTTGAAATCCGAATAAACTTAATCCATTGGTGGAGCTACATCAGCATCCAAATCAGGATCCGCTTTTTTTACCTTTGGCTTTGCTTTCGCAGCTTTTGGCTTTTTGGTTTTAATATCCTTTACAAATTTACCATTGATACTTTGTCCAAGAATTACCACATCTTTTGACCGGCTATACTCTGCAATAGCATGATTCATTTGCTCTTCGGTATCTCTAACTAGTTTAATTCCCGAATTAGCTCCTCGGTTTCTTACTTCAATGTAATATCCGTCTCTAAGTTTCTTCGGTTTTGTTGGAGGTCTACCCATAATTATGAATTTATTTCGTCTTTTATTACTTATACAATTTGAATTTTCACAGAGAACCAAATGCTTTAACAACCTGTTAAACAAACGGTTTAATTAGTGCGATTGATGTGAAATTTCGATGACAATATAAATCAGGGAAATTTAACTGGCAAGTGTTAAAAGAAATACTCTGAATAAAAGTATTAAAATTTGTTATAACTTAAATACACCCTGAAGAATAGGTGTTAATCCACTGAAAAAGAACTCTACAGCAATGACCATAACAATTAATCCCATTAATTTCATCAATACCCTATTTCCTGTCGGTCCAAGGAAATTAGAAATACGCGTAGCACTTACAAAAATCAAATAACTTAAGGTCAATACTACGGCCATAACCACAATCAAGGTTAGCTTCTTTTCTAAACTGTTTGCATCATCCATTAATACAATAGAATTGGTAATGGTACCCGGTCCTGCAATCATAGGAATAGCCAATGGTGTAATGGAAATATCGCTCGCGTATGAGTCAACCTCAGATTCATCATTAAACTTCATTTTTCCCAATCGCGCATGTAACATATCCTGTCCCATAATGAAGAAAATAATGCCCCCTACTACTCGAAAACTATTTACAGAAATTCCAAAAAAAGAAAACATTAATTGCCCAGAAAAGGCAAACATCAACAAGGTGAAAAACGCAATGATCACTGCTTTTCTAGCTACTTGACTTCGCTGCTTACCCGTTAGAGCTGTTGTCATACCCAAGAAAACGGGCATGGTACCCAAAGGGTTAATGAGTGTAAAGAAAGAAGTAAACACCAAAATGGCATACGCATATAAACCTTCAATTTCTACCATATGATTCTAATTTTCAAATTGTTTTGAGATGCTTAAAGCTAAACTAAAAAAAATCAAAAATAGTAAGCAAAAAAAGGCCTTCTATTATAAAGGTTTTTAATTATTTTGATTGATATTAAACCTCCTCGTCCATCATATCGGTTACTACATAGTAACGTGGATCTTCTACTGAGGTTTCAATAATAGGTTCCAAATTAGGATGTGCTTTTAAAAGTAGCATCTTACATTCTGGACTCAAATGCGTTAATTTCAAATTGATTCCTAAATTCAAGAATTTTTCAGCAATGCTATTAACGGCTTCCATACCTGAATGATCGGTTACCTTAGACTCCATAAAATCAATTTCTACATTTTTAGGATCCGTTTTCACATTAAATTTTTCATTAAAGTTTTGAATAGAACCAAAGAACAAAGGGCCCCAAATTTCGTACACCTTAGTCCCGTCTTCTTTAATTTTCTTACGCGCTCTAATCATGGTAGCATTTTGCCACGCAAATACTACGGCTGAAATAATAACACCGGAAATTACGGCAATAGCTAAATCTTGCCAAACTGTGATGGCAGATACTGCAATAAGTACAACCGCATCAGCTACTGGAATTTTACGAATAATACGGAAACTTGACCATGCAAATGTTCCAATAACCACCATAAACATAACGCCAACTAAAGCCGCAATTGGAATTTGTTCAATTAATGGAGCTCCAAATAGAATAAACGCTAGTAACGCTAAAGCCGCGAAGACACCTGAAAGTCTACCTCTTCCTCCTGAATTTACGTTAATAATAGATTGACCAATCATGGCACAGCCTCCCATACCTCCAAACAACCCGTTTAAGATATTTGCTCCACCTTGCGCTACACATTCTCTGTTTCCTGACCCACGTGTTTCGGTTAATTCATCTACTAAATTCAAAGTCATTAACGATTCAATTAATCCAACCGCTGCCAATAAAAACGCGGTGGTGATGATCAAATCCCAATGACCGTTCATACTGTCAAACAATCCAAAAATTTGAAATTGAAAGGTAGGTAATCCTGCTTCTAAGCCTTCTCCTCCTCCATCACGAATAAATGAACCTACTGTACTTACGTCAACCCCTCCAAAAATGGTAATGGCGGCAACTACCACAATGGCTGCTAATGCAGCAGGCACCTTAGTCGTCAACTTGGGCAAACCCCACATAATCAACATGGTTAACCCCACTAAAGCTAACATGATATACATTTGAGAACCTTGTAACCAATTGGTCTCCCCGTCCACAGTTTCCTTAAACAAGCTTAATTGAGAAAGGAAAATCACGATAGCTAAGCCATTCACAAATCCCATCATTACGGGATGTGGAATTAAACGAACAAACTTTCCGAGTTTAAGAACTCCTGCTAGTATTTGAATTACACCCACCAATAAAAGGGTAATGAACAACCATTGCAAACCTAGATTCTCAACCGGGTTGGCTAGTTCCATTCCCACTTGGTTTCCTTGTTGAATCATATGAACCATTACCACAGCCATTGCTCCAGTAGCTCCGGAAATCATTCCAGGACGACCGCCAAATAGAGACGTTACTAATCCCATCATAAAAGCCCCGTATAGCCCTACTAAGGGATCAATTCCGGCCACAAAAGCAAATGCTACCGCTTCTGGCACCAATGCCAAGGCAACGGTTAATCCAGATAAAATATCACTCTTTGGATCTTGGGTAAACGTTTTCGTAAACGACTGGGCCGCATGTGCTATTCGATTCATATCAATTGGTTTCTTATTTCAAAAAAGGCTGCAAAAGTAATTTTTTAAATTACTAGAAGCACCATTTTAATTAAATTGATTAAGATTCAGTTAATCAACACTTTAATTCAATTATTATCATCAATTTATTTCGTATTAACCTTAATTGACTCATATGCTAACATAGCCATAATAAAATAGGAGTAGTATTTAACCTGAGCATAACTTAATGGTTTTATAGAGTCAACCTTCACTTAACACCTCCCCTTTTCATTTGTGCACAGAAACAAACGAATGAAACACGCTTTACTTTTTGCTTTTACTTTTTTTACCGCACATTTATATGGATCTACCCTTAAAGGTGTGGTACTGGATGATGAAGAATTACCTCTAATTGGTGCTACCGTTCAGTTAACAGAAACCAACCTTTTTACCACCACGGGTATGGATGGTTCTTTTATAATAAACGGAGTACCTACTGGATATCATATTCTGAAAATTTCGTTTGTTGGATTCACTTCATTTGAAAAAACAATTAGTGTTCAAAATGAACCAATAGTTATCCAAAACATTCAATTAAAATTAAATGTTACCCAACTAACAGAATTTGAATTTGTGCAAGATGTGGATGGATCTACTATTTCCGGTTCGAGAATAAAAGAAAAAAGCTCCGCCATGGTCATGAATGTAACTTCTGCTGAGGCAATTGCTCTTTCACCGGATAACTCGGTAGCTGAGGTGGTTCAACGTATTTCGGGGGTTACCATGGAAAGTAACCCAAGCGGAACAGGAGAAAGTTTTGCCATTATTAGAGGAATGCCCAAGCGCTATAATTACACCTTGGTAAATGGAATCAAAATTCCGAGCTCTGATAACAAAAATCGTTACGTTTCCTTAGACCTTTTTCCTTCTGATTTACTAGAACGTGTAGAAGTGGTTAAATCACTTACCCCTAATATGGAAGGCGATGCTGTGGGTGGCGCTGTGAATATGGTGATGCGAAACGCTCCTAACAAGAAGCTGATATTGGCCAATGGATTTGTAGGATATCACAACATCCTTTTCAATCAGTCCTTCCAAAACTTTGACGCGCAAGAAATAAACCCGGTGAGTCCGTTTGAGAAAAATGGACCGACCTACAAAGCCACCATGGATGATTTCACCACAAAAAACATGGAATCCAATTCAAAAGACTTTGCACCTGATTACTATGTATCATTAGGGTATGGGCAACGCTTTTTTAAAGATAAATTGGGTGTTTTGATTTCTGGTACCGCCAATAAAATGCATACGGGTACTGATGCCGTGCGATTTGAACCTAGCACTACTAGAGATGGAACAAGCCTACCGGTATTAACTAACATGAGTGAACGTTTTTATTTCAATGACATTACTCAGTTTGGATTAAATGTAGCAGTGGATTATCAACTATCCAAAAATCACAAAATCAGGCTATCAAGTATTTTCCTAGATCTAAACAATAACCAATTACGTAACGAAACAAAAACAAGATTATGGGGTGTTAACCCTGGCGATAATCAGGTAGAGGTGCACAGTCAACGATTTCGTAAAACCCACCAACGCATCAATAACTATACACTAGAAGCAGAACATAAACTGAGTGATAAATGGACATTAGATTGGAAGGCCGCCTATTCAAAGGCCCGCAGAGAGAGACCTGATCATGCGGATTTTGTGACGGTAAGTAATTACTCTTTAATTCAAGATCAAAAGAGCATTTTGGTGGCAGAAGACGGAGATAACAGTCGCGCATGGGAATACAACACCGATAAAGACATTACTGGAATTCTAAACTTAGCCTACACCAAAGACAACGAAAAGAACACCTACGTTTTCAAAATGGGTGGTTTATACCGACTCAAAAGCAGAAACAGCTTTATAGTAACTTACAATTTCAATCCAGACCCTGGAATACAAGCTTATGGTTACGATTGGAAACCGGATGATTCTAATATTACCAAATATGGTACTTGGGAAAAATATGGAGATATCAATTTTAGAATTCGAAACCCTCAAGGTTCTACCCGAAACGAATTAAACCAAGATTCTCATCAAAATGTAGCCGCAGTTTACGGAATGGTTGATGCCGATTTTAGCAAGGTCTTAAACGTTATTGCGGGCGCCCGTATTGAGTACACCGATCAAGGATATACGCTCCTAGCTCCAAGAGCTGGCCAAGAACCAGAGAACAAACAAACCTATAGCGATGTGCTACCTAGCATGGCAATAAAATACGCTTTGAACAATAAAAGCAATATTCGTTTAAGCTACTTCTACTCTATCATTAGACCTAGTTATTTTGAAATAGTTCCCTACATCTACCGTCAAGAAGATTACGTGGAAATGGGGAATCCTGAACTTCAAAAAATTAGAACCCATAATGTAGATTTAAGATACGAAATCTTTTCCAAGGGTACCGACCAATTTTTAATTGGAGCGTTCTACAAACAAATCAATGACCCTATTGAATACGTATTGACTGATGGTAATGATTTTGGAGTCAACGATATTGTAAGACGACCTCAAAATTTTGGAACGGCCATTAACTATGGGGCTGAATTGAACTTCATTAAATACATCAGAAGTTTTGGAGTTAAAATAAATTACTCCTACACACATTCTGAAATAACTACCCAGAAATCGTTACGTAAGCGAGAAGACCCAGAAGACAATAGTTCAAACATTGTGACGGTAAACATTGACCAATCGCGCCCATTACAAGGACAAGCATCACATATTGGAAACTTCTCTTTATTGTACAAAGGCATTAAGAATGGTTTCAATGCACAACTGGCTTTCAATTATACTGGCGAACGAATTAGAACGGTTTCAAATTTTTACAATAACGATGAGTGGGAGAAGCCTTTTTACCAACTGGATTTCTCAGCAGAAAAAAATCTAAACAAAAAATGGCAGGTGTATTTGAAAATGAGAAACCTGTTAAATGCCAAATACCAAACCTTCATTAAACAACCGGTAAATACTGAAAACTCCAAGTTTCCTTACCAAGGAAACCCAGGAGATAATGTAATCACCGGAGAACAACACGTAGGCTCTTCCTTTAGAATTGGAGTCCGCTTTAACATGTAAATACATACTTTAAAATAAACAAAAATGAACAAAAAAATTACTCTATTAGGCCTTAGTTTAGCATTAATGGCCACTACATTTACTTCTTGTACAAAAGACGAAGAAGAAGCAGGACCACAGTTCTTAGAATTAACCGCAGCAGGACCAGTAAGCGGAAAATGGGAAGGAAACAGCATTGTTACCATTACGGAAGATGTAGTAATTCCAGAAGGAGAATCTTTAACCATTGAAGCAGGTGCGCAAGTAATTTTTGCGGGTGACAATTTAGGTACAGCAGAAGCTCCAGAATTTCAAGTACGTGGTAACCTATACATTCTTGGACAAGAAGGAAACATGGTAACTTTTAGCGTAGAAGAAGCTAACCAAACCGAAGCCAACAGATTTATGGGATTATGGGGTGGTATTCAATGTGCCGCTACTTGTGGTGAATTAGCTATTAACTATGCAAAAATTGAATACGCAGGAGCTCCAGCAGGTCCTAACTCTATTTTTGTAGAGCAAGGTGAAGATGAGGGTGACCCAAGATATGCTATCATTTACGGTAACTTAATTGGAAAAGTAGCTATTCACAACTCTATCATTCAAAACACTACTGACGATGCTTTCCGTTCATTAGGTGGTCAACTTTCTGTAGTTGGAAACACTTTTGCTTACGTAGGTGAAACAGGTGGTGAAGCTTTAAACATCAAGTCGGGTGTTGAAGGAGATATGGCTTACAACCTATTTTACAACTGTGCTACGAACGGTACAAAATGGTCAAACTCTGGTGAGCGTTCGCCACAAACTAACTGTACTTCTTACAACAACACATTTGTAAACTGTGGGTGGAGAAGAAACAAAGAAGGTCGTGGAGCATCTGTAAACATTGAGAAAGGAGCACGTGGACAAAGCTACAACCAATTAATTGTAAACTGTAAATACGGTGTAAGAGTTGTTGGAGGTGATGATGAAGCTGATTTACCAAATACTTCTGTTGATTATGCATTCTACTTCGGAAATGAGCAAATCATGATTGACGAGTTTTACCCAACTCACGGTATTTTCACTTCTGCAGATTCACCGAATGACATTTACGGTGCAATCAACGAAAATGACCCAAAATTTGTAGACTATAACGTAGCTACAGGAAAATTAGAAAACTTAGACTACGCAGATTACGATTTCCATTTGGCTGGAGGATCACTTGCATTAACTGGTGCTAAAACTAATTTCTCTCCTAAAAACGGAGCTTTAGTAATTGGTGGTGTAACTTATACAAACCCTAGCCCAAGTGCTCACTTTGGAGCTTTTGGATCTAACTAATTAATCTTTTTATTTCGAGAATTGGGCGTTTCTTTAGGGGAGCGTCCTTTTTTCATTTTACCACAATACGTATGCATAAATTATTACTTCTG
Source organism: uncultured Flavobacteriales bacterium (assembly GCA_913057875.1). Lineage (GTDB taxonomy): Bacteria > Bacteroidota > Bacteroidia > Flavobacteriales_G > Salibacteraceae > CAJXZP01. The sequence continues at coordinate 23,976 of CAJXPI010000006.1, read as the reverse complement.
TTTTCTTTGGTCTTTATAGGATGCCAAACAGATGACCACACTCTCCCTTCGCCTAAGGAAAATACTGTAATATTTGATCATAGTTTTAATTCTACATTATTACAAAAGGCTAGTTTAAACTTTTCTCCCGATTCTGTAAAACACGAATTAACCCCTGTACTCGATGAAGTTTCTGGCATACTGGAATCACAAACTAATCCAAACATGCTTTGGCTTCACGAAGATTCAGGGAATAAGGCTGCCATTTATTTGTACGACCAAAAAGGTAACCGCAAGCAGGAATACTCCTTAAATGGAATTTCTGCCATTGATTATGAAGATATGTGTCGTGGATTTAACGGTGATGGTGAATTTGGGGCGCTCTATATTGCCGATATTGGAGATAACAACACCTACAGAACACATGTGAGCATTTACCGATTTCCAGAGCCTAATTTTGCCCAAGACACGCAACTCAATGAAATATCTAATAACTTAATTGAAGAGTTAAAACTCACCTATCCTATCGTAGACGGTATTCCAACTAAAGAAAACGCGGAAGCGCTATTTGTGGATCCTTTATCCCAAGATCTATTTATTTTCACTAAAGCAAAATCGATATGCAAAATTATGACCTCTAACGGTCCCATAGCATTTGGTGAAGAAACAAAGTTAAAGCATGTAGGTACTTTACGTTTTAGATTTCAAGAAATAACAGCTGCCGACATTTCCAGTAACGGAGAACACATAGCTATAAAATCATACGAGTTTATTTATTACTGGAATCGTACTCCCAATGAAACGGTATTAGAAGCCCTTGAGCGAGAACCTGCACTATTAGCATATCAGGGAGAAACTAAAGGAGAGGCCATTTGTTGGTTACAAAATGGCCAACGCTATGTTACGGTTAGTGAATTAGCTTCAAATATTTCTCCTAAGTTTCAATTTTACAGTAGGTAGCTTATTGCTCAAATTCAGATGCTACTTTTAAGGCTGGGCTAAAAGTAAAAGCAATGGATTTCCAATCCACAATTTTGAAATTTTGATTTACCAACTTCCCTCCCATATGGTTATGTCCATCCTGAACAATTAGAAATCCATAAGGGTATCCAGGTAAAGCTCTGTTCACTACATCTACACCATCGGTTTCTTGGACTCCATCAATGGCTAAGCCTTTTTGAATAGTGAAACTTCCTAAATAAGTATGAGGCTCTTCTCTTTCTAAAACTGCGTATGAATTATTCCCTTGAATGGAAGCAATAATATAGCCTTCCGTTTCTGAAGCATAATAGATAGAAATGCCTTCGATATCGGAAATCAATCCAGGTGAATTAGATAAAGCAAAGACTTGTTCTGGTGGCTTGTTAGATTTTGGATCCAAAGGAAGTTTCCAGATACCTTCTTCCTCTTGGCCTACATAAATAACTCCTGTAAAATCATCTACTACAATACCTTCACAAATAGATGAAAATTGATGGGCGCGTACAATTTTACCCGCTATAGAACCGGATTTTCCATTCAACTCCCATTGCTCTAACTGTCCGGTTTTACTCACCAAAACTGCATATAACTTATCTTGCATTTTGGGCTGTCCTAGTGCAAAACCATATACTTCACCTACCGCAGACGGAAATAAATCATCCCCTAAACTAGTTAGTGTTTGCTCGTTTGAATTTACAACAAAAACACTTAGCCCATTGTGACTACGATTAGTGGCTACCACAATATCTACGCGTTTATCACCTAATTGAAAACCGTAACGAACATCTACATTATTTACTCTTCCTACAGGGTAAGAAGCTTGCATTTCACCTTGGAGATTGTAAATATCAATCCCACTTCGTTTGTTGGTACCAATTATTAAAGATTTGGATTTATCGTCAGGGTGAATCCATACACAAGGATCATCTGCGGCATCATCACTACTAGCAACCATTGTGGTTTGGGCCATGGCGTGAACTTGTGGGAAATCTAAAGCCAAACTATCGGCCGTTATTTGTTCTGGACTTTTGGTTTCTCCACACCCAGTTAATCCAATGGTTAACGATAAACTTGTACCAAGGGCTAACACGCCAAGTATTCCAATTCTTGTATTCATCTTTACTAAATAATTTCGACAAGAATAGACACTGTGAGTAGCTTAAACATTACGTCAAGGTTAAGGAGCTAATAACAATTAACAAGCGTATCCTTCTCTCCCATTTCAATCAATTATGTGCACATAAACCAAACAGATTAAATCTTTGTTAAGGGTTTATAAATTTCCATAGTAAAAGCAATTTCTATTAAAAAGAATGCACTACTTTTGCGCCCTCAAAAAATTAAAAAAAACATAACAATGGCAGGTACTATAACTTACACCATGGTAAAGCCTGAGGCAGTTGCAGCAGGACACACAGGACACATTTTAGGCATGATTACAGATGCTGGATTTAGAATTGTTGCTTTGAAAAAAGTTCATTTATCAGCTGAGCAAGCGGGTGAGTTTTACGAAGTTCACAAAGAGCGTCCTTTTTACGGAGAATTAGTTGAATACATGTCAGGTGGTCCTATCGTTGCTGCTATCTTAGAAAAAGATAACGCTGTGGAAGATTACCGTACATTAATTGGTGCTACTAACCCGGCTGATGCAGCTGAGGGAACTATCAGAAAACGTTTTGCTAAATCAATTGGTGAAAATGCCGTTCACGGTTCAGATAGTGATGAAAATGCACAAATAGAAGCAAATTTCTTTTTCTCAAGATTTGAGAGATTTTAATCACCCAATGGATAATTGAAAAGATCCCGTTCCATTTTTGGTTCGGGATTTTTTTTGCTTTTTACTTTTCCAATACCTAACCAAAAACAGTTACTCTCCTTACCAAAGTCATATTTGAATGTAAGAATTATCACACTCGAAAAATAAGAAGATCCTGAACTTTGTATGGAACAAAAATTACAAATCGATAAAATCAAACGATATGGATTTTTTAAACCAAATACACGAATTACTAAGTTCTCAATGGCCCTGGTGGATGGGAGGTATAAGCATTGGATTAACTTTATTTCTACTGCTATACTTTGGTAAAGAATTTGGTTTATCTGCCAATTTACGAACCATGTGTGCCGCAGATGGTGCTGGGGACTATTCCGACTTCTTTAATTTTGATTGGCAATCGCAAGGATGGAATTTAATGGTTGCCTTGGGCGCTATGTTTGGCGGTTATATGGCCGCTACATATTTCTCTCCCGGTCATCATGCCCATATCTCCCAAGAAACCGTAGTAGCACTGAACGAGATTTCTGCTGACGTTCCTGGATCTTCATTAACCTACGGAAATATTCCAATCGTTCCAGCCCCAACAGCTGAAAATGCGGACCTTCCAAAATTTTGGAACCTGTATAGCTGGGATTCCTTGTTTACCTTAAGAGGTCTAATCATAATTGTGGGTGGTGGATTTTTAATTGGCTTTGGTTCGCGTTATGCGGGTGGGTGTACTTCAGGGCACGCTATTTCTGGTATTGCCGACTTACAACTCCCCTCTTTGATTGCCGTAGTTAGTTTCTTTATCGGAGGCTTAATTATGACCTATTTCTTTTTACCATACATTCTTCAAATTCACATATAGTCCAACACAAAATTTAATCGTTATGAAATTTTTCAAATACATCATGGTCGGATTTCTATTTGGGTTTGGCGCATATAAAATGGAAATGATTTCCTTCTTTAGAATTTATGAAATGTTCTTATTTCAGAGTTTTCATATGTATGGAATTATTATCTCTGGAATAATAATAGGAATCATCATTACCCAGCTATTTAAACGTGGTTTTGTAAAAACAAATCACGGAGATGTCAAAAAGTTCAATCCAAAAGCACACACATGGCCACGATATATTATTGGCGGAATCATATTTGGGATGGGATGGGCTTTAACGGGAGTATGCTCAGGAATGATGTTCGTTTTAATGGGTAGCGGATACACCGTTTTTGCCATATTTATTGCATCAGCCATGCTGGGTACTTTTGTTTACGGACTCACACGTCAATATTTACCTCACTAAAAAACAATTATTTAAAGAAGGCTCGTTTAAAACGAGCCTTTTTTGTGAAAAGAAAACATCACTCTGTTCATATGTTTCTGTTAAAAATTTCAGGAATTTCCAATAGCACTATAATTTTGTAGCTCATTGAGTGACTTTATGAAGGTTTTATCAGAAGAATTACCTGGATTACTATTAATTCAACCAAATGTTTTTGAGGATGATCGAGGCTATTTCTACGAAAGCTTCAATCAAAAACAATTAGAAAAGCTAGGTATTCTAAAACCTTTTGTTCAAGACAATCAGTCTTTGTCAAATAAGGGAGTATTAAGAGGATTGCATTTTCAAAATCCTCCTATGGCCCAAGGTAAATTGGTTCGTGTGGTAAAGGGAGCGGTTTTTGATGTAGCTGTTGATATCCGGAAGGACTCCCCTACTTATGGACAACATTATGGGGTAGAACTCAATGAAGCCAATAAGTTAATGTTATGGGTGCCTCCAGGGTTTGCTCATGGATTTTGTACCTTAGAAGATGAAACCGTTTTCTCTTATAAGTGTACCAATTATTACGATCCTACCCAAGAAGGTGGGATATTATGGAATGATCATTCATTAGGAATAGATTGGAATATTGAAAATCCAACTTTATCGGCAAAGGATAAAATAAATACAACTTTTGACAGTTTTAATTCACCATTTTAAATGAACATAATGAATAGCAAATTATCAAAATACGGACTTAGCTTTCTAGTGGTACCTCTAGCTTTATACGGTGCTATTCAATTATTTAGTTTTTCGAAAGATGAAGTAGCTGAAACCAAAGAATATCAGCACTCTTTCAATACAGATTACAAAATTTACGCATTAAACATTCCCGAGGATTTAGCTTTCGCTGAAGAGGAAGTACCATTACAAATATTGGATGTACACGAAAAACTAGATAGAGAGTTATTGGTAAATACCTATTGGCAATCTAATACACTATTGTATTTGAAACGTTCAAATAAGTACTTCCCAATAATTGAACCAATTCTAAAAGAACATGGAATACCGGATGACTTTAAATATTTAGCGGTGATTGAAAGTGGATTAACTCCAATTGTTTCTCCGGCCGGTGCTGCTGGTTTTTGGCAAATCATGAAAAGTACGGGTAAAGAAATGGGATTGGAAATCAACTCGGAGGTAGATGAAAGGTACCACGTAGCCAAAGCAACCCATGTTGCGTGTAAATACCTCCAAGATGCCTATGACCGTTTTGGTAGTTGGACGCTAGCAGCAGCTTCTTATAATATGGGTATGGGTGGATTAAATCGTCAATTAACCAAGCAACAAGTAAAATCTTATTATGATCTAAAATTGAACGCTGAAACCGGTAGATATGTGTATCGTATAATGGCCGCTAAAGAGATTCTATCCGATCCTAAAAAATACGGATTCCAGTACAGAGAAAACCAGTTATGGAATGGTGTGCAAACCGAAGAAGTGAAAGTTTCTGCTACGGTTTCTAACCTTGCACTTTATGCTAAAGAATTAGGAATAAATTACAATATACTAAAGGAATACAACCCTTGGTTGAGAGGAAATACACTAACGGTAAAAAACGTTCCTGAATATACTTTTGATATTCCCAAAAAGGAATTTTTACCTATCCTTACCACCCAAACACCAAGCGATGCCCTAGATAAATAAAGGTTTTTTAGTCTTGGCTAATAATTTTATTAGAAAGACCCAAAACAATAAAAAGTTGGGCAAACATGTAAGTGGACATGATTAACACCCCGCTTTTTTCAATAGGCTGTACAAATTTATTGATTGCTAGCATAGAGTCAGAAAGAATAAACAAAATTGCGCCCAAAAGAACCATGTAATAACCAATTTTCACCTTCCTAATCAAAGCGGCTCCTCCCATTAACATTAAGACCACTGCATATAGAAAAACCGGCATTCTTAAATCATCTAAATGCGGCCATAAAACACTTAAAAGTCCTACTCCATACAACACAATAAATGGAACTCCTATCCACGCTCCCTTTCCTATAAAATGAATTCTATGACCTGTTCTAACAAGAGCATATACATAGTTCACATGAGCCAACAAGAAACCTCCTAATCCAATAATGAAAAATATTGGATATACATCATCAAACATAAGGGCAACATCTCCTACCCATGAAAACAAAAGGGCAACTAAAACAACTATTTTGTTTCTGGAAGAATAACCACGAGTTCGATTCACAAAGTACCCCGTCAATACGGGCATCAATAATGGTTTAGTGAATTGCGTCAACCAAGAAATTTCTATCCAATGCCCAACTATGTTCATGGGAATCAAAATTCCCAGAAATAGGATTAAGTATATTTTAAAATAACCATTAAACATTCTCTACAGGAGCATTTAATCCTAATACCTCTCTCAATTTTTCTATCATGTAGTGATCTTTTATGTTGGTTTCATGAAAAGAATCCGTTAATGTATTTGCAACGTTAAATACTGCTTTTTTCATTTTGGCATCAAAGGCACTGAAATGATCTTGTACATAGTCAATAAACGAATTAAAGGCCACGTCCGGGTCGTATAATTTTTCATTTAAATAATCAAATTCCATTTCCACATAAAAGGCAGAATCCGTTCCAAATTCATCGGTACTACTTTCTAAGGGTACTAAGTCTTTTAATACCATTTGATGAATCGCCTTAATTTCTTTTGGTTCAATTGTTCCATCCGCTTTAGCAATGGCGTACAGCAACTTACCCACTTCCGAATAAAAATTTTTGTAAATCATACCCTCTATTTTTGTGCCTTAAAGGTACAAAATTTTGAAGTTTTTTTCCTTGGGCAGAATATGATTTTAATTCGTTAATTTTATGCATATAAATCAATCTAAATCCCATGTCAAACTCTTGTTTAGAATGCAATGACCCCATTAAAGGAAGAGCCGATAAAAAATTCTGTTCAGATACGTGTAGAAACGCCTACAACAATAAATTCAACAAAGACACTACGAATTACATGCGAAAAGTAAATCGTGTATTACGTAAGAACCGATTAATTCTCACCAGGTTAAACCCAAAAGGAAAGTCAAAAACTACTCGAAAAACGCTACTTGAAAATGGGTTTGAATTTGAGTACTATACGAATACTTACACTACTAAAGCGGGAAAAATTTATTATTTCTGCTATGAACAAGGACTTTTACCCCTAGAAAATGACTTTTATGCTTTAGTTGTTCGTCAAGAATATAACAACTAGTACTTCCATGCTCGAGTATAAAATTCCGAAACGTTTATTTGAATAGAATCACCATCAATATTATATACCCAAGCCGAAAGGCTTCCACGTACGCGTAGGGCGGCAATACCATCATAACTGGGTTGAACCTCAGTAACATTAAACGTATGTGAAACTTGAGCGGCTAAACCATTTTGACCCATTGAGGAAGTCCATAATACGCTATCCATATCCATGTAATAGATAAATCCAACAGCAGTATCCGCATTTCCTATTTCTATAGGAAAGCTTCCAACTACATACGTACTATCCGTAAACCCATTTGTAGAATCATTAACACAGTTGGTCAAACCAAACGCAATTAATTCCTTTCTAGCGGTATCGGAAACATATCCAAAATAAGAGGTGAAACGAGTTGAATTCCCGTTGCTACATGGTCCAATTTCCGTTCTAATTAATCCATTTCCTACGTTATCTATATTATTTAACATATTTAACGAAGATCCATCTACCGTAGCATTAATAAAGTAATCAAACCCATTCACAACCCGAATACTATCCTGTACAGGTTCTATGGGCAATGAATTATCTACCTTTTCACAAGAGTAGAAAGACAAAACAAAAACAGACGCTAAAAGAGCTAAAGTATATTTCATAACTACTGTACTATTCGGCCTTTAAATTGGCCTCCTTTTATTTTTAAAGAATCTCCCTTACCATTATAGAAATATCCATCAAATTTTCCAAAAGCAATTTTTTCAGAGAAATCATCTCTATTGTTTTCTACAACTGCAGATAACTCAAACCTAGAAAACGAACTATTATTACCTCCAAATGCAGTACTCCATAAAACACTATCCTGATCAATGTACTTAACAATGGCCGTGCGATTATCTTTTGATTTGGGGTAATATGGAATGGGACCAACAACCAAAACAGAATCAATAATATTAATATCTGTCATACTGTCGTTATTCACACACCCTCTTATATCCACATAAATAGACTCTTCTAACCTTTCGGGAATAATAAATGCAGTTACATGCGACTGAATAAAGTGATTGGGATCATTTGTGCAAAAACCTTCTTGTTCACTAAGCGTCCAATTAGAATAAGCTGAAACCCCATTTACATAATTAACCGGAATATTATCAATAGAGGCACTAACAAATAGATCAACCACTATATTGTTACCGCTAGTATCACTTTGATTGGGGTTTTGATAAGCAGGTAAAGCCTCTTCCGACTCACAAGATGAAACAAAGATTAAACCTGATATAAAAAGGGAGATTAATCCCGAAATTCCTTTAATGTTCATACCTTAATAAACTCCGTATTGAAAACTGAATACCCCTCCCTCAATGCGAATAGATTCTGTTTCATTATATAACCTTAAATCCATGGTTCCTAAAATTAAGTTATCTCCTAAGCCCTTTCCAGGGTTTGCTGAAATTAATTGAACCACAAAAGAATCATCTCCACTGGACCCACTGCCAGGTAACGATTTCCACACCTTTCCATTATCATCAATCCAAGTAATTTCTACTCCATCCGTTTGATTTAAAGTTGCCGAACTACCATAGGGATAGGTACCCGCAAATAATAAGCTTTCCTGATCATCACTATCTGTAGGATCTTCAATACATTTAAGAAATTTAATTTCCAAAGAGTTATTCATACCCAGGGTATACATACCTGTAAGTTGTCCGTAAAATGAAGTGGTATCACTGCAATCCAAATAGGTAGAATCGAATACTAAATTGTAAAAGCCATCAATACTATCTTGCATGGTGTAGAAAGTACTATCAATTTTTCCTTGAAAATAAAAGTCCGTTACTAATGGTACAGAATCGCCTTTACCCCAATCCAAATCTGGTTCTTGATTGTGAGGAACATTGGTAACTAAGTTGTCCTTTTGGCAAGTAACCGTTCCAAAGGCTAATACTGAGATGAGAAGTAAAAACTTTATCGATTTATTCATATCAAAATGTATTCTGAAAGCCTCAAATATAGCATAAAATTGGGTTGCCAAACATTTTTTTTAACTCCCCTAAGAAGCGCTACTAATTATGGGATCTTCTTGCTTTTAAAATACTACTAATTTGTTAATTACTTTTCATTTTTTTTATACAGTTTACGCCTGTTAATCCAACGAAGCATCTAATTTTGTACCCCATGAAGGTAAAGCCTTATTTAGTGGGTATTGCAGGCGGAAGTGCATCCGGAAAGACATCATTTTTGATGGACCTCAAGAACTCCTTACCGCCAAAAACAGTCTCTATTATTACCCAAGACAACTATTACCTCCCCATTGATGAACAGGCGAAGGATGAAAATGGAGAAGTTAATTTTGACTTACCCACCTCGATTGATCGTCAAAAGTTTCATGCTGATTTAGAGCATGTAATGAATTGGGAACCGATAACGATTAAGGAATATACATTTAATAACAAAGACAAAGTTCCAGGTTTAATTACTATCGAGCCGCGTCCTATTGTTATTATGGAAGGTCTTTTTATTTTTCATTTTGAGGAAATCCGAAAAGCATTGGATTTGCGTGTTTTCATTGATGTTCGAGAACATCATATGCTAGAAAGAAGACTAAAACGCGACCACATTGAAAGAGGATACAATGAGGAATCTGTCCGTTACCAATGGGATAACCACGTTATTCCTTCCTATAAAAAGTATTTAAAGCCTTACCGTGATGACTCACATGTAATTGTGACAAACAATAGTCATTATACTAAAGGACTTGACGTGATTACAAATCACCTTAGATCAAAATTAATCTCACACTTTTATCAGCAATAAATAATACAGTTATGAAATTTTTCATTGACACAGCAAATCTTGAACAAATTAAAGAGGCTCAAGATTTAGGAATTTTAGATGGGGTAACCACGAATCCATCATTAATGGCCAAAGAAGGAATTACAGGTCAACAAAATATTTTAGATCACTATGTAAATATCTGTGAAATTTCAGATGGAGACGTTAGTGCAGAGGTTATTTCTACCGATTTTGAAGGAATGGTAAGAGAAGGAGAAATTCTTGCTGCGTTGCACCCAAACATTGTGGTAAAAATTCCGATGGTAAAAGATGGGATTAAAGCTTTAAAATACTTTTCTGACAAAGGAATCAAGACCAACTGCACTTTAATCTTTACTGCAGGCCAAGCTCTTTTAGCTGCAAAAGCGGGAGCAACTTACGTATCTCCATTTATTGGTCGTTTAGACGATATAGGCTATGACGGAATGGAGTTAATCGCTCAAATTAGAGCCATCTTTGATAACTATATGTTTGAAACTGAAATATTGGCAGCATCTGTTCGAAACACGATGCATGTTATTCGTTGTGCTGAGGTAGGTTCTGATGTAATGACTGGGCCACTTAGTTCAATTTTAGGATTATTAAAACACCCTTTAACCGAGAGTGGATTAGCACAATTCTTGGCTGATCACGCAAAAGGGAATAAATAAAACAAAATTTATTAGGAAAAAGCGAACCTGAAGGTTCGCTTTTTTTATGCCTACACTTTTGCAACCTTTGTAACTGTTTGATTCCTCAATCCATTTAATTTTGCACAATAATTTTAAACCAATATATGAATAATTCAGAACCAACAGAGGTTAACAAAGAATTAGAACAGCAAAGAAAAATGACTGGCTATTTGAGCATGTTTAATTTCTTATTAGCTTTTTTGGTGGGATATTATTATGGTTTTCATTATGCCGCACTACTTACTGCTTTGGTAAGTTTCGTTATTGGTTTCAGATCAGATATTGAAGATTTTCCATTATTTAAAAAAATATGGAAACTAGCTAGCCCCTTTGTTTTTATGATCGGCATTGGATTTATTAATCCTACGGTTATACCGTTAGGTGTTTCGGGTGTATTATTCACGACTCTAGGACTACATTTAAAATCTTTAAAAAAACCTATGATCCTTAACGTTCTGATGGGCCTAGCCTCAATGAGCCTTGCGGCTTATGGAGCATTGGTAGAATACCCTAGATTTATTCAAAACGTATTGGGAGAGGAAAAATATGAGGCGATTTCGAATTTTGAGGTCCATGACTTGCAAGGAGTCCCTATTCAACTTTCTAGTCTTAAAGGAAAGGTAGTTATAGTAGATTTTTGGGCAACTTGGTGTAAACCTTGTCGAGATGAATTTTTAGAACTTCAACCTTTGGTGAAAGAATTCGAAGGAAACATGGACGTGGTATTTTTGATTATCAACGCTAAAAACTCTGACGATTCAGTAGCGAAAATTTTGGCCTTTGAAAAGGAAAACAATTATGAGTTACCATTTTATAAGGATCATACAGGGGGTGCATCTTCTAATCTAAAAGTTACTTCCTTTCCTACCCTAGTCGTAATTGACCAAAGAGGTATGGTACGTTTCTCACAATCAGGATATTCAAAAGCTGAAAATTTAAAAGGTTTTCTATCTTCAAAAATCAATGGCATACTTAAAGAGTAACATTATTCATCGATCCATTTTATTTTAAAATTGTGACGCATTAATTCCCTATTACGGATGTTTTCACCATTTGCTTCAAATTTTATAAACGTAAAATACACATCACCTTTTACCTCACCCAGAGGAACTTTTTTATGTAAATCTACATCATAAAGTTGCTCCACTTCTCGAGAACAAATATATCTTCCGTTTACCTTCTCATAAGAGGAGAACCTACTTTTAGCTGCAGTTTCAATAAACCAAAAGTTGGGCTTGGTTTTGCTTATTAACAACTCTTTATTTGAATTCTTCCAATACTCGTATATAGCGGGTTTTGAAAACCCCTTCAGTTTGGAGGCTGAAACATTTTTCAATCCACTATGAAAAGTCCCTCCTTCGTTAGAGATATTAACAAATACTCCGGTTTTATCTGGCATATCAACTACCACTTTAAAAGGTGCTTTCTTAACCTTGGCTATATGGTTTTCTATGGGAATTTGTTTCCCATCCTGGACAATATATGCCATAAAATGATGAGCTGTATATTTGCTTACAGTGCCATAAATGGAAACCAATGCTGCGCAAATGATAGCCAATAAAATAAAAAAATTGATTAAAGATTTCACTCTTAAAATTTAAGCGTGCAAAAGTACTATGAATCTGGTTTATTGTAATACCATTTTAAAATTAAAATTCCAGTAACGGAGGAAATTAAGGTGGCAGCCATTACCCCAATCTTTGCTTTTTCAATAATTGAGACATCGTCAAACGCCAAATCCGAAATGAAAATAGACATGGTAAAACCAATCCCAGCTAACATACCCACACCATAAATCTCTGGCCAATTTACATTTTGAGGTAAATCTGAAATGCGAAGGGCTACCATAATTTTTGAAACAATTACCACGCCTAAAAATTTTCCAAAAACCAACCCAACAATAACCCCAAGCGCCACGGGATCAAACAGTAAATCGACCATTTTACCTGAGATATGAACTCCCGCATTACTCAATGCAAATAGTGGTAATACCACATAAGCAACGAATGGATGAATGGTATGTTCTAATTTTTGCAAAGGTGTTTGTATTTCCTCTAGTATTTTCTCCATTCCTGCAACCGCTTCCGTTTGCTCTGGAGAAAGCAATTCTCCCTCAACGGGATTTTTTACAAATTTTCGTCTTAACCTTCTCGCCTTTAGAATGAATTCGGTTCCTTTAATTTTGGCTCTTGCTGGAATAGTTAAGGCAATTAGCACTCCTGCAAATGTGGCATGAATTCCAGAATACACAAAAGCTACCCAGACACCAAACAATCCTACCACCCCATAAAAGGTGCCACTTCTTATTCCTATTTTATTTGCTCCTAATAAAACGACCACAAAAGCAAGAGCTGTCCACAATTGTGCAAAGTCAATACTTGCTGGATCTGTATAAAAAAGTGCAATTACCATTATTGCGCCTAAATCATCAGCAATGGCTAAGGCCGTTAAAAAAATCTTAAGATTAATACTAACGCGATCACCCAAGAGCGCCAAAACACCCAGTGCAAAACCTATATCTGTTGCCATGGGAATACCCCACCCTTTACTTGTTAATGGGTTGTCGAAGTTAAAAGCTACATAGATCAAAGCCGGAAAAACCATCCCTCCTACAGCTGCCATAATCGGCAAGGAGGCTTTCTTAATAGAACTTAACTCTCCCTCCATCACCTCTCTTTTTATTTCCAATCCAACGGTAAAAAAGAAAATAGCCATTAAGCCATCGTTTATCCAATGATTAAGAGAGGCGTCTAAATCAAACCAGTTACCAATAGCAAACTCAATATTGATTTCGTGCCACACATGATGATAGCTTTCTGCCCAAGGTGAGTTTGCCCATAATATAGCAATGAGAGCGGCTATTACTAACAAAACACCACTAATGGTTTCTTTTGATATAAATTCTCTAGCCTGCCGACTTACTTTAACAACCTCGCCTTTTACAGGTATTAATTCCTCCATATTGTACTATTTAGTAGGAAAGATACAATCTTAACACTTAGAAACAAAAGCTGGTGCACATTAGGGTAAATCAAAATTTTAGACAAAAAAAAAGGGAAGATCATATGACCTCCCCCTTCTTTCGTATGAATGAATAAACTCTTATTTAATCGTGAATTGTTTTACAACTCTTTCGTTTTCATATTGGAAAGTAACGATGTAAGTACCAACCGCTAGGTTAGACACATCAATAGTTTGCGTTCCGTTTGTAGAAGAAACATCTACATTAATAGAACGAACTAATTGTCCGGTAATTGATAACAATTCAACTTCCACCATTCCTTGGCTAGAGAAATTGTTGAACTCTAAGTTGATAAACTCACTTGCTGGATTTGGATACAATTTCAATTCTGCAATTTCAACAGATCCAATTCCTACGTTAAAATCAATCACAATAGCATCATTTCCTTCACATCCAGTAATACTATCCGTAACAATACAAGTATATGTTCCTGGCATTCCTACAGTAATACTTTGAGATACCTCGTTTGTATTCCATAAGTAAGAAGCATAACCTGAATCAGCCATAATAGTGAATACAGAATCTTTCCATACGGATGTATCTGCAGGAAGATTAAAGATAACTTCCGGATGTAACTCCACATCAAAAGAACCTACTCCATCACAACCTAAGTCGTTTGTCACAGTAACTGTGTAAGTATTGGAACCTACAGTCATATCTGTTGGATACACTCTTATCAATTGAGAAGTACTACCATTAGACCACATGTAATTCGCATGACCAGGACCAGCATCTAAATTACCAATCTCGTACATACATAACTCGTTGTCACCAACCATAGCTACCATTACTGGATCAGAAACAGTTACTACCATTGAGTCACTACCCATACAACCTGCCGCATCTGTAACCATTACAGAAACAGTAGTTGAACCAGCACCAAGAGAATTAGAGTTCACACCAGCAGAAGAAGTAGTGTCACCTGTGGACCAAGTGTAAGAAGCAAATCCTGCACCCGCATCAATATCTAGGCTATCTCCATCACAAAGCGTTTGATCAGCTCCTAAAGAAACAGTTACCATCATTGGCTCATCAATGGTAGTCATTCCACTCATCATACATCCGTTAGCATCTGTTACATCAACAGAATACATTCCCATTCCTAATGAAGATAAAGAAGCCGTTGAAGCTCCTGTATTCCACGAGTAAGAATAAGGTGCAGTAGCTCCTGAAGCCATAGCCATTGCCGTACCATCATTCATTCCGTAACATGAAACATCTGTACCTGAAACCGAAACAGCTAATGCTGTTGGCTCAGTAACTGTTACTGAGCTAGTCGTTTGACAATTGTTACCATCTGTTACAGAAACGCTGTATGTACCTGCGGTAAGACCTGTAGCCGACATTCCACCAGCTCCATTGCTCCATCCGTAAACTAATGGCATTGTTCCACCAGCTGCAGAAACTGAAGCTGATCCAGTATTACCGCCATTACACAACACATCTGAAGTTACCGAAGCTGCTGAAGTTAAAGCCGTTGGTTCGGTAATATTTATACTATCTTCTAGCATACAATTATTCGCATCAGTCACCGTAACAGAAACATATCCTGCAGATAAACCAGAAGCACTATTAGAAGATGAACCGTTGCTCCATGATAAGGTGTAAGGTGCAGTCCCTCCAGCATTCAACATTTCAACCATACCATTGGATCCTCCATTACAAGAAACATCCATTGCATTTACAAATGCTCCACTAAGTGGATTTGGCTGAGTAACAATTACCGAAGTAGTTTGCATACAACCTACTGCATCTGTAACGGTTAATGTATAACTACCTGCTGCTAGATTCATAGCATTGGCAGACATATCACCGCTTGACCAAGAATAAACATAAGGAGCTACACCTCCACCCGCAATGGAAGTTGCGGTACCTGTAGCGTCACCGTTACAAGCTGGATTAGTTGTTCCGTTTACAATAGCTAATAATGGCGTATTTTGAGTCATCGTCACCGTAGAAGTAGCTACACAACCACTATTATCAGTTAATGTAACCGTATGAATACCAACTGGCAAACCATTTTCAGTCGCCATCATTCCGCCACTTGACCAAGCATAGTTGTAAGGAGTTGTTCCACCTATTGCCGAAGCAGTTACCACACCTGAGCTATCTCCAAAACAAGCTACAACTGAATCAACTGCAATAGAAATAGTTGGAGCACCAATGTCAGAAACCGTTGCAGAAGCAATGATTGAACACATGTTAGCATCAGTAACGGTAACTGAATAACCTCCACCTGTTAAAGATGCTGCAGTTGCAGTTGTTTGACTATCAGACCAAGCATAAGTATAAGGCATTGTACCTCCAGCTGGAATTACAGTTGCCGATCCACTTGGTACGCCACATGTTGATGGCATAGTTGAAGTTGAAGCAGTTAAAGTTACCGGCTCAGTAATAGTCACTGAAGCCGTTGCTGGCCAATTATTGGCATCATAAACGGTTACAGTATGAGCACCTGGAGTTAATGAATCTGCCATAGCAGTCGTATCTCCATTATCCCAAATGTAGGTATATGGTGCATCACCACCAGAAGGAGCTACCGTAGCTGCACCATCATTTGCTCCATTACAAGTAATCATGGTAGAATCAGTCATCATGGCTTTAGTTAAATCAACCATTGCTACTACTGTATCCATAAATGTACCACACGCATTAGTGTATGTAACAACATACGTATGTGTTCCATCCATGTTATAAGGACCACCAAAGAAAGTTGGATCCGTTCCTACTGTTGTTCCTGCAGAATCCCAAGAAATACCTGCAACAGTAGGAGATGTAGGTACTATCACACTAGCATTCACAACATTTGGATCTTGTCTATTCGTGTTTGATGTTTTTGACCAGTTTGTTGGGCCATTAACATCTGCACCTTCTAAACGGATACCCCAACTGGAAGAACCCGAAACACCAGTTCCAGACCAATCTGAAGCCGTAACACCGGAACTCGCTGGAAAAGTAAAACTTGCATATCCAAGAGCATCCACAACATTGCCATTTGCATCTTTTAAAATACTTCCTGAGGCTGTACTCGAACCAGCATCGTACGAAGTAGCCGTTACCCAGTAATGGTCTGAAGGACTACTAGAACCTCCGCCTGTAGTACTTAATATCATTGTTCCATTAGCGCTAAATACTTCCGAAGCACCAAAAACATGAGTAATTCGTTTTGTACCAGAAACCCATAATTCGTAAGTAAACCCATCTAAACCTGTATTAGGTACACCTGTAATTTCAACATAATCCGAATTATTGGGAATATAGGTAGGAATAGTACTTGGTACTCCCGCATAGGTAGAACTTGCAAATTGACATCGTTCCGTAAAATATGGATTAGATATTGGATACAATGGCGACTGCGTATTAAACTGTGCACTATCCCAAGGACTAGTAAGAGTAATAGTATCTGGAGAGGCAACTAGAATCGGAGAAACAGTTTCCGAATGACCATTAAAAATACTATCATTTGCAGCAATAGGATTTCCCGCGTTTGGTTTAATGTAAACCGAAACATCATAACTACCAGGAATTGACATATTAATAGTCGAGATACTAAAGATCGAATCCGAGTTACCCGCCAAACTACCTGTATTTACAGTTAGACTATCTGTTGTATTTACTGGACCGGTTACATTCCAAACAATAGTTAAAGGGTTTGTTGTAAAATCGGCTGCAGTTGCTAAAACATTAGAAACTTGTACAAATGCCGTATCCGCAGTTCCGTAACAATCACTTACTCTAGCTAACATGACATCGGTAGCTCCTAAATCACCAGGAATTCCCGTAAATTCAAGCGCACCAACATCGGGTGTGGTTGTAGATCTTGTAGCTCCTGAAATATCAGTAGTTACGCCCAAAACAGCTCCCATATTATCAACAGCCATCGATAAAGGAGTATAATCTCCATTGGTAACATCTGTTAAAACTGGATCAGTTTCATTAGAATTAGCTGCCTGAGAAGAAGCTGTTTGGAAATCACTCAAAGTAGAACGATTCGCTGACCATCTTCCATAGTAGTTAGTTCCTGATGAATTAACATGAACATTATTATTATCCGTCAACAAAGTTGCTCCTGAAGTAGAATAAAACAATCCATATGCACTACCTGTACCTGAACCATGCATATTAACTAAATTATTTTTTACGTTAATATCTGTTGTGGTCGAGGTATTGTAAATTCCATATTTGGATGAACTCCCAGCAGTTTCAATATCAATTGTATTATGATAAATATTAATGTAACTCTTAGTACCAAACAGGTAAATACCATAACTGGTACTTGAACCAGCCACATTGTACATCACATTGTTAATAATTTCAGATTCTTTACCCACTACGTTATCAGAATAGCGTAATTGCATTCCGTAAAATGTTCCCGTAGTAGAACCAAAATCATGAATTTTATTCTTTTGAATAGAACAATGCGTAGCATATGCAGCATAAATTCCGTACCCTGTACCTGCTGTTGTTCTCTGGTTTCTAGACATATCATTACCATCTATAAACACAGAATCCGCATAATACAGGTAGGCTCCATAATAATAAAAGTCTCTTATGGTATTGTTCATAATCGTATTTCCATGTGCCTTCACTGAGGTAGAAGTACCATTAAAACGAATTCCATAATATCCCCCAATAATTTCATTGTTTGATACTAACACGTTATTGGCATTGTTTCCGTAAGAATAGGCATTTGAGGTTGAATTAGAAGAGACTATCCCCGCACTAAGCGAAGAAGTATAAGCCATTCCCACATTAATCGTATTGTTTGAAATAGCAATACTGTCACAACCATCTTTCATTTGAAAACCATACATAGGAGTTGCCGGAGTTTGGTTCACAAAATTGAAACCGTTAATTGTTAAATGCTTAGTCCCCTCTAATCGAACAAAGTGATTTGCCGATGGATTTTTATGAACTAAAGCATTATTACCGTTAATTGTTAAGGTATTAGTTGCTGAAGCACCAGTGATAGCCGTTAAATCCCAAGGACCTACTAAGGTATCTGAACCTGCATTTACATTAAGTACCACAGGCCCTCCTAAACCACAAATATCTACAGCTTGTTTAAAATCAGCCATAGATATGAAATTAGTGTTACTAACAGCTGCCGTTGGGTCCATGGTATATGTACCACTTAATGGTCCTACACATGCTGTAGTAAAACCCATAGGACCTACCCAAATTGAAGAATCTCCACTACCACAAATAGCACGTACATAAACTTGGTAGTTTGTTAAAACACTTAACGAAGATAAAGAAGCTGTAGTAGTCGTTTCAATAGAGGATGTCCCCATACCTGGAGTAAATCCAAGACTACCATACTCCACTTCCCAGCTTGTTGCACTTCCCATTTCTACCCAAGAAAAATCTGCAGTATTAGCAAGAACATTAGACACATTTAGTGTGTCTGGCCAAGGACAGGTTGGCGCTGGATTTACATTAATGGTGTAATCTTCAAAACTACCCCATGAACCCGTATAACAAGGGTTTGATGGAGGTGTACTTCCAAGACCAGTATCCGCACCACCTAGTCTAATTCTTAACGAACCTAAATTGGCCGTTGCAGGTACTGCAATAGTTCCGGTAATTGTGGCAGGATTTGTATTCGCAGAATTTCCAATATAGAAGGCCTCCCCTGCATCATCAAAATCTAAATCACCATTCCAATCTACCCAGGCCCATGTGTTATAGGTATACCCGGTTTGGTACGTTATAGAAACATTAAAAGAAGTACCTTGATAAACATTAGTGGACATACTAGAATAATCACCGTAGTTTCCTGTTTCTGTCGAGGTTGCGTTATTAATACTTCCCATAGAAACATTCACTATACCCTGGCCATCTACAGAAATAGGATTGGGTTGACAATAACCGGTATAAAAGCCAAAAGGCCCCGACCAATTTGATGAATCTGCCGCTCCACATACTGATCTCACATAATATTGGTAGTTTGTAGCAGCCGTTAATCCCGTAATCGTATCGGAATTAGTTGAGGCATTCATTAAAGTACCGGTGCCCTGAGCAAAACCAGAAGTTCCATACTCAATTTGCCAGCTAGTAGCTGAGCCAGCCTCAGTCCAAGAAGGATATGCACTAGTAAGCGTAACTCCATTAACTCCTAAAGCAGTAGGTTGAGGACAAGTAATCGCAGTAACCGAAAGGTCGTAAGAAGTCACACACTGTGGAGAAGGCCAAGATGAAACTAGAATGTAATACGTAGTACCTGCATTCATAGTTAAGCCAGAAATCACTCTATTAGCGGTTGAACTATTCGCTACGGAGCCCATACACGTTCCTGTCGTTGTAGAGTCATCCGTTATAAAAAGCCCCGTCCAAGTGTTACCTACATTGGACATGGTAACCTCTACATTGGTTAAATTAGAAGACGGAGTAAAGCTATAGATCTTTTCATCCCCACCTAAATAATTACCAGTACAGGCAATGTCTGCGGTCGTATAATTATCCCCAAAACCACAAGTAGTTTCTGTAGTAGCGCTATACGGTAAACTTGCTATTACTGCAGGATTTGTAAATGTTGAACCCGCCTGAGAAAACCCAGTTAAGCCAACTAAAAGAAACCCGATTAAGGCTCCTAAATGTTTGTTTATTTTCATAAATAGTTTTTTTGGTTAAAAAATAATTGGTGACCTACTTCTCTAAAGTTGAATTTGAACGAGAAAAAGGAATCTTGCCTGAAAACAGGAAGAAATAGCGGTTACATTATTCTAACTACTTTAAAACGATAGAATATGATTTAAAGGTTTTAATAAAATTAGCTCGTGTTATTCATTCGTTTTTACATTTTTATTATTCATACAAAATTTGTCCAACAACATGGCCGTTGGAACTATAATCATCAAATTTCAAAAACTAAAGAGTTAAGAAGCGATTGAATGCTATGGACAAATTATTTAGTTGAACGTATAGTAAGTTAGATCAACTTTCATCCTCAAAGCCAAACCTTAAAAATGGTAGTCATTTTCATCAATTTCCTCAAAAAGATATTTTTACTACAAGATTTGAATGCCCAATATATTAGATTTTTATCGTAAAAGTGAAAAATTGTTAATAACTTTAATTGAAAATTTATTCAAATCAGCCAACCAATTTATAATAACCCCGTTATTACTGTGTTTTGAATGTTTTTAACCCATCATAGATTAATCATAGTTATTAACATTCCAACCCAACGAATTCAAAATTTGAACATTACGATTATAAAAATCGAATCAATTGCTATCGTTAATTATTCATAAGTCAAGCATCTCGCCTATTTCAATCTTTATTAATCGAAGTATCTTCGTAGTATGAAAAGAATCATTTTTGTCTGCCTCGGAAACATTTGCCGCTCACCAATGGCACATGGTATTTTTAGAGATAAAGTAAAACAAGCAGGTCTTAATGTAGAAATCGAATCTGCTGGGACCTCGAGCTTACATAATGGCGAACCTGCAGACTCTAGAGCAATTGCAACACTTCAATCTAAAGGAATAGAGATACTAGACCTTAGATCACGCTTGTTTGTACCCACGGATTTTGAAGATTACGATTACGTTATTACGATGGATTCTAGTAACCAAAAAAACGTAATGGAAATGGCCAATAAGGCGGATAGCAATAATTTCCCCAAAATGGTTATGGATTTTCAATCCCCAGATGAACATATTTCTGTCCCAGACCCCTATTATGGTGGTGCTACCGGATTTGAAGACGTTTATAAGATGTTAGATCTATCCTTAGACGAATTATTAGAACAAATACGTGATTAAGTCTAATTATTTAAGACTTTTGCATCCATAAATTTGAGCAACTATGAAACTAGGCACATTATTCCTTATTCCGACTCCAATTAGTGAGCGCCCAATGCATTTTGTTATTCCAGAAGGAAATAAAGAACAAGTTCATAATCTTACCCACTTTATGGTGGAAAAGGAAAAACCAGCCAGAGCCGCTTTAAAAAAACTCGATCTTTCTCATTCCATTCAAGAACTACGTTTGTATAACATTGGTAAATACAGTGAACAAGGAGATTTTGAATCCTATTTCTCACCGTTATTTTCAGGGGAAGATATGGGGCTATTATCTGATGCTGGATGTCCTGGAATTGCAGACCCGGGATCTGAACTAGTAAAAATGGCTCATTCTTTCAATATTCAAGTGGTTCCGTTAGTAGGTCCTTCTTCGATTTTCTTGGCTTTAATGGCATCAGGATTGAATGGACAAAATTTTGCGTTCAACGGATATCTTCCAGTAAATGAAAAAGAGCTAGGTAAAAAATTACGCGATTTAGAAATGACATCCAATAGAACCGGTCAAACACAAATCTTTATTGAAACACCATACCGTAACGAACAAATGTTTGAGCGCTTAAAAAAGATCTTACGCGCGGAAACGCAATTGTGCATGGCTATGGACACCACGGCTGAAAACGAATATATAAAGACACTAAATATTGCGGAATGGAAAACTACGCAGCATCCTTCTTTTCATAAAAAACCATGCGTTTTTCTAATTCAAGCATAAATCATAAAAAAAACATATTCTTAAGGGCATTATTAGTGGGCGAAATCTATTACTCGCCTACCTTTGCAGCCTTTAAAATGGACAACAATATATCATGAGAGAAATCATTGAAAAAGCATGGAATAACCGTGACTTACTTAAAGAAACAGAAGTTCAAGATGCCATAAGAGCAGTTATTGAACAAATTGATAACGGTGAATTACGCGTAGCCGAACCTAAGGAGGATGGGTGGCAAGTAAATGAATGGGTAAAAAAGGCTGTAGTTCTTTATTTCCCTATTCAAAAAATGGAGACTATTGAAGTAGGTCCCTTTGAATTTCATGACAAAATGAAACTTAAAACTGACTATGCCGCAAAAGGTGTACGAGTGGTTCCTCATGCAGTTGCTAGATATGGTGCATACATCTCGGAAAATGTGGTGATGATGCCTTCATACGTTAACATTGGCGCATATGTTGATAACGGAACAATGGTTGATACGTGGGCTACCGTTGGGTCTTGTGCACAAATCGGAAAAAACGTACACCTTTCTGGAGGTGTTGGTATTGGAGGCGTTCTAGAACCGCTTCAAGCTGCCCCGGTAATTATTGAGGATAATTGCTTTATAGGATCTCGTTGCATTGTGGTAGAAGGAGTTAAAGTGGAAACAGAGGCGGTATTAGGGGCTAATGTTGTATTAACCATGTCTACTAAAATTATTGACGTTTCCGGTCCAGAGCCTATTGAATATAAAGGTGTTGTACCTAAGCGTTCGGTAGTAATTCCAGGTACCATTGAGAAAGAATTTCCGGCTGGAAAATACAATGTACCTGTGGCACTAATTATTGGAAAAAGAAAACCTAGTACGGACAAAAAGACATCCTTAAATGATGCTTTAAGAAATTTCAACGTAGCCGTGTAATAGAACTATGAAATCAGTTCCTCAAAGAATACTAGTAATTCAAACCGCTTTCATAGGCGATGTAATTTTAGCTACCTCATTACTGGAAAAGTTACATAAATCGTTACCCAAGGCAAAAATTGATTTCTTGGTTCGTAAAGGAAATGAATCCCTAGTTTCCTCACATCCGTTCATTAATGAATTGATTGTTTGGAACAAAAATGAATCAAAATACCGAAATCTATATCAACTTCAAAAAAAAATACGTGCTGCAAAATATGATGCGGTGATTAATACACAACGATTTGGAGCTACTGGGATGTTAACCGCATTATCGGGAGCTTCCATTCGTTCGGGTTTTAAAAAGAATCCTTTTTCTTTCGGATTCACGCATTCTGCCCAACATGAAATTGGAAATGGCACCCACGAAGTAGAACGAAATCAAAAACTCATAGAATTTCTTTCGGATTCGCAGTACGCTAGACCTAAATTATATCCGTCAAAAATGGACTCTCAAACGATAGAAGAATTTCTGCATCTTCCGTTCGTTACCATTTCGCCATCTTCGGTGTGGTTTACAAAACAATACCCAATGAATAAATGGGTAGAATTAATTGATGGACTACCTACTCATTTAAATGTATTTTTACTGGGTGGGCCGGGCGACAAAGGCCAGAATAAGGAACTCATTAAAAAATGTACGATCAACGTTCCACAAAACTTAGCTGGCAAATTAAGTTTGCTGCAATCGGCAGCTTTAATGAAAGAAGCCGAAATGAACTACGTTAATGATTCTGGACCTGTCTCTTATACACAT
>CAJXPI010000005.1 GCA_913057875.1 uncultured Flavobacteriales bacterium | reverse complement strand
TACACAGAGTAGATCGTCGGCAGCGTCAGATGTGTATAAGAGACAGACCTTGAAAGAAGCTGCTAAGACTTCTCCCCTTACGTATATTACTAAACCTTACAAAGAAGGAGATATCTTAGCCTTGTTAGAAATATATAAATCCACTCAAGAAAAACATATTTCGGTAAAAACTACCTATGGCAAAACGAATCTAAATATCTCAGAAATTCTTTATTTCCAATCAGAAGGGGCCTATGTTCAAATTGTCACGCACACCAAAATCTATCGGGAAAGAGTGAATTTGACGGATTATGAAAACAGTTTTCCATTAGATTTTGTAAGAGTACACCGGGGCTATGTTGTAAACAAAGCTAAAATCACTCAATATAATTCGGAATTTGTTTACATCAACCAAGTGGCCATTCCCGTTTCTAGGTCTTATAGAAAAGAGCTAAAAACCTTAATTGAGTAAGATCTTTCTACATCGCATGTCTGATGCCACTTCTCCCACCCTTTTTTTATCGCATATTTTATGTTACATTTAACTTATGGTAAAAACAACTATAAGCTATATTTTATTCGTATTAATTTGCTTTAATCCGCTTGGTATTTTCTCTAGTATTTACGGGCAACACACAGATTTTGATCCGACCATTAAAAGTCCTGATTCAGCTACTCGAACTCTAATTTGGAGTGATGAATTTGGAGGTTTTGGTCCGGTAGATTCAACCAAATGGTTTCACCAAACTAAATTACCAAGTTCTGGAAGTTGGTATAATGGAGAAATTCAACACTACACCAATAGAACTGATAATGCCGTGGTGGCCAATGGGAAACTAATAATAACGGCCAGAAAAGAGCGCTTTACAGATCAAGGGCAAACCAAACCATATACTTCTGCTCGATTAAATTCCAAATTTGCTTTTACATACGGATATGTGGAAATTAGAGCAAAACTTCCTTTTGGTATTGGTACATGGCCCGCACTTTGGTTACTAGGAAAAAACATCAATGAGAATGGTGCGTATTGGCAAACACAAGGTTTTGGCAATACCTCATGGCCCGCTTGTGGTGAAATAGATATTATGGAACACTGGGGAAGCAATCAAAACTTTGTTCAGAGCGCTATGCACACTCCTTCTAGCCATGGAGCCACCATAAACCATGGAGGACAAATAGTGAGTGATGTTTCGGGAAGTTTTCATATTTATTCGATGGAATGGAATTCAGAGCAAATTGTTTTTAGCGTGGATGGACAACCCCATTATATATACAATCCATCTGTAAAAAATGAAACCACTTGGCCATTTGACCAGGAACAGTATTTTGTTTTTAACGTAGCTATTTTACCCAGTATTCAAAATGGCTTCACTTCTAGTGCTATGGAGGTAGACTACATTCGGGTGTATCAAGATATACCTAATTCTGTGGAAGAAGCTCCGCAGCTACTGGCCATTTCTCAATTCCCTAATCCAGTAAGGGATGAATTAAATTTTAGATTGGACCAGCTCGTAAATGAGCATATATATATGGAGATATTCAATGTTACAGGTACTAAAATTCAATCTAACATGCTCCAAGTAAACGGCAAACTATTTACGCTACAAGGGTTACATTCCTTAACCCATGGAATCTATTATATCAAGTTTCAGTTAGATGGTGTTCCGTATGTGAAGTCTTTTGTGAAGTTTTAAAGAATAATGGACATCTATTCCAAAACCCTTTTTCTACTATGGTAAATAACAGATTAAATGAGCACCAGAATAATGATTAAATCCTTCATGAAATACAAAGGAATCCAAATGCTGGTTAAAAACGGATTAATTTGATGCGTAATACTATTAGTGTTTACCTCATGGATATCTTTTGAAGACTCTTCGTATTCCGAGTGAATCCATTAATTAAAAACGGATTCAAGTTGATCTGCTTCTAGCAAATCATCCTGCCCAATGTAATCGAGTGAGTAAGAAACGGTAATAAAAATCATGGCTTTATATACCGCTTCTAACTGATCAATCATTTCCTTTTTTCCATCCGCAAACAACCAATCTCTAATAAAACCTAATCCGTTTTTTTTCGCTAATTGCATCTACCATACCCTGAGCTATGGTTTCATTCATTTTAGAAACCTCACCACCGCTAGCATAAACGGTTGCACCATTTCAAATAACTCTTCAATTAATTCTTCATCTTGAAAATAGGTATCGTTACAATACGCCAACCGATAATCCACTAGGCGGTTAACTTCTTTTTTTAACCAATTTTTTCGCTTCCAATATGCAGGCTTATGGTTGCGCTTAACCCAATAATGGAAACGTAAAAAAGGAATTGAAGCATGCTTACCGCCATTCGAGTATAGCCCGATTGGTATTTACGGTTAAACCATCCGGTTTTACGCATAAGCAGAAATAAACCAGCCGTAATTAAGACTCCAATGAGCAAACCCAAGGACAGGGATACAAACAGGTTAAACAGATGATTCATTAGCACCTCACCGATCCGGGTCATCATCTCAGTAGAGATTTCAAAATTTAAATCCATCCAGTAAAATAAACATAATAAAAGGCGCATTACCTACAAGGCAATAGGAATTCAAGGGGTAAAGGAAAAAATGAAAGGTTTACCTTTGGTTCTGGAATTACCTAAGTTGAAATACTACAGGTAGGTTATAACGAATTCTACGTATTCTGTTATGGCTAATTCCAGGGCTCCAAATGGGCATTTCACGCACCACACGCATCGCTTCTTGATCAATTAATGGATGCTGTCCCCGTGCTAATTTCACATCCGTAATTTCACCATTTTTTTCCACTACAAAAGAAACATACACCCTACCTTGAATGTTATTATTAATGGCCTTTTTGGGGTACTTCACGTTTTTGCTTAAAAACACATACATTTCACGCTCTCCCCCTGGAAAAGTAGGCTCCTGATTCACCACTTGATTGGTATCGGTTACCGTACTTCCATCCTCATTCCAGTAGGTAGACTTAACCACCAAACCCGATTGATAATCTACCGTTCCACTGCGCTCTCCAGAATCAAAAAAATAATTCCATTCTCCATTTTTTTCTCCAATACTATAACTACCCCTGTCCTCAGGCAGGCCTTCTGAGGAAAAGCTAATATAGGCACCATGTTCTTCTCCGTTTGTATTGAAATTCATAATAAAAGACTTATCACCATCTTTATTAAATCCTAACCATTCTCCTTCTTTGTTGCCGTTAATATAATTGCCAATCTGAGAAACCGTTCCCTCTCTGTGATACTGTATCCATAAGGAATCCTTTTTTCCTTCTGGGTTGTATTTACCGTACCAATCTTTATCTCCGTTAAAGTCAAAGACCGTCCAATAACCTACTTTTAAATCGTTTGAAAACGCTCCTTTTTCTATTAGCGATCCGTTCATATTATACACCATAAAATCACCGTGTTTTATGCGGCTTTTTTTATGAATTTTGTAATACCCCTTTTCTATTAGGATATCGTTAAACCCATAGATTTCACCGTAATAATACCCATCTTCAATTTCTACAATATCCTGGTGATACGCAGCCTTTCTTAGATTGGTTTTTTCAAAATCATCATTCAAATAGATCCGAGCCGTATCTTGGGCTTGGCTATAAGATATTAGAAAAAAGAAACAGATGGATAATAAGTATTTCATGGTATTATTAAGTTATGTAAATGCTTTTAAGGAAGTTTCAAATATAAATTTAGAAAGCAGAGTAAAGAATCAAACCTCACAAAGTTCTTGGGCAGTTTTCAACACCAATAGCGTATTATTTCCATTGACGCATCACCCTAAGAATATCTTCTTTCACTAAGGTTCGTATCATCCTTTTAGATTTTCCCTTGTTGAATTGATTGTCGTAATCGGTTTCTGCGTGACGAATATGCGCCTCTACAGCTCGATCAATCATTTCTGCATCAAACTCTTTTGCGCTGGCGGTTCTCCCTACCCGTCCACTATGTTTTTCACAGGCGTGTTGGGCAATAGCTACTTCACGTTTTACCGGACAATTAGGATAGCGTTTACGAATAGCTTTTGCAAAATCAGCAATGTATATTTTGTCATCTGCTTCACGCTTAATAGCTGCTTTAGCGTTTGATTTGGCTCTTTTGTCGGCATCTGCCTCACATTCCTTTTGTGCTAATTCAATGGCCTTTGCTTCTACGTATTGGCCCTTACGCTCAAATCTCTTTCTGCGTTGATTCCAAGCTAATTCTACTCCGCAAATGGACGAGTGTTTTTTAGACCTACGCGTCATTGCAGCATCAC
Organism: uncultured Flavobacteriales bacterium; assembly: GCA_913057875.1. GTDB lineage: Bacteria > Bacteroidota > Bacteroidia > Flavobacteriales_G > Salibacteraceae > CAJXZP01. Next base: position 30,711 of record CAJXPI010000005.1, on the reverse strand, counting down.
CTGATGGCAAAAAGGCCGCTTGGGTATAGGGGGAGCATTTAAAACAGGTACCTCTAGCTTCTTCTGAAACCGCTACAAATCGCTCTCCTTTTTTTACGGGACGTTTGCAACGTTGGCAACTAAGCGTTTCCTTTTTAGTGAGATATACGTTTCGTGTAAAAGCTTCCATGTTCTGCATTTGCAATAGCCGCAAATAAAGGAATTCTTAAGTAATAAACGAGGAATGAGAAAGGCATATTCGTACATTTGCAATGAATAAATAGCAACACATGACAAAGCAAGAAAAAGTACAGTTAAATCAACAAATTGGACGATTATGGATGGAATTACGTGCTTTGCAGAACTCTGACCGGAAAAACATTAGAAGAGGTCCGGATTGGAAAGCTATTCAAGATAAACACCGCAGTATTATTGAGAGTAATGAGGAGTTAATTCAAAGTATTTTAGCCAATTACCCCAATGGACTAGAAGACATTAAGGATTTACGCTATACCTCTGATATAGAAAAGACCATAGCGTGCCTAAACGCTATTGCTACCGATCAATAAAGCATTGTATACTCAAATAAGATGACCGTAGTTTTATTCGGAAGACACAATTTTTCAAATGTGGTTTCGTTTACCCTACCTAATCTTATTTTAATACTATGTACTCATTAAGAATTGCCTTACTTTTTCTATTTGTAGCAAGTGCAACCCTTCCATTTTCTAGTTGTAATCGAAAAGAAGATCTAGAAGTTTGCCACGAAGTGGTGAATCCCCTAGCTCAAATAAATGAATCTATTCATTTTGTAAACTGCTCTAAAGGCGCTGAAACCTTTAGTTGGGATTTTGGAGATGGAAGTACCACATCTGAATTTTAACCTTTACATACGTACCCTGCAAAAGGTGTTTATCATACCGTTGTTAAAGGGTATGATGAAGATGGCAATTCACAAACCAGTTACAAACAGGACGTTATTATTTATGACTCTACCCTTCCCACTGGATTGATAATAAATGAGATCATTGTTTGGTATTATTCTTCTTCAAACGACCCTTGGGATGAAGATGGATCAGGACCAGATATTTCCGCAGCAGTAGAGATTAATCGGTTAACTACAAGGGAGACCATTTTTAACACAGATTTCCGTTACACAAATTGTGAACCCGGCAAAGGGTATTTATTCAACGCTTCCAATGGTAGGTTTCCTTTGGTTATTGACAATCTGAACAAGGAATACAACTTTGTTCTATATGATTTTGATGGAGATGAGGAAAATTATCATCGAATTGAATTTCCTATGGGTAGTTGTATTTTAGAACCCTACAAAAGCGGTTTGGAACCAACAGAGTCTATAATATTAATGGGTTACAAAAACGATATTGAGCTAAAAGTTACCTGGGTCTATTAGTTTCAATAAATTAGCTAAAGACCCTATTCTAAAGCCTTTTATTTAGAAACAATGAAATACCCATGGAGGTACCTTGATTTTATTTAATCCTATTATTTTAGCAATTCAAAAAAAAACACTTTATGAAGACAGCCATTCTTTCTATCGTTTTATGCACATTTTTCTATTCTGCACAGGCTCAGAAATTTGGAAAAACTAGAGATATTACTAATGACTTCACCCATAAATATATTGAAGTACAGTATGCTCCCGGAGCCCAACAAGCGGTTATATATTGGGGTAAGGAAGACGGCTATATCATAAATAGAAACGGCAAGAAAATGAGCTTTCACTCACATGCCGCCTTATTTGAATTTTTAGAAAAAAGAGGTTGGAGATTTGTTACTAAGTTTTCTGACTTTGGACCAGATAAACGTTCTCGTTTATTATTTAGTAGAGTACAGAAATAGTTTTACAACTCCGCCCATAAACGCACCAAGTTACTATACAATTGCTGTGCAGATAAGTGTTCTTTTGAATTAGACATTTCCTTTTTTTCTAGTCCCCGAACTACTTCGTGGGCTTGAAATACCAAGCTTCTTTTATGCGCATCTCTTATAACGCATTGCATCCATGTTACCGCTACCAAACGTTCTCCAAACTTTACTTCGTTTACGCGATGTAATTGGGTTGTTGGATAGCAAATAGCATCGCCTGCACGGAATTTATACGGTTTAAATTCACCATTATTCATTACCTCTAACTCCCCTCCTTCATATTCCTCCGGATTATTAAGGAAAAGAGTAATTCCTACATCCGTTCTTATGGTATAATCTCTCCCATTCAGTGGGCTATCCACATGAGTTCCATAAGACATACCTGGAGTATATCTACTTATGATGGGAGGCATGGTCATTTTGGGCATAACCGCTCTTTGAACCATAGGATGACGTGTTAAAGCTTGCATTATAAAATTCTCTAATTGGGCGTTCTCTGCTCCAGCTTTTAACTGCTCGTTTCTTTTAACGGAAACAGCAGCTCCTGAAGCTGTAAGCTGGCCGTTTTCAAAATGCCTTTTTTTTACGATAGATTTAATTTGATGAACTTCGTTTTCGGTTAATACGTTTTCAAGTTGAATAAAATCACCAATTGCCATATTGTTTTTCTTTTGTTGTTAGGTTGCGGTTTCAAGAAAAAAACTTCTTGCAACTGTTCTACAAATTAGGTTAGATTACCGATTGCCAGCACAGGTATTTTCACCTGTTTTATAGCGCGAGTCATACCTATTAATCCCCACTGATTAAAGCAATTAACGTTTTGATCTAATTAATATCAAGGAGCAGATAGCTTAATAAAACGTCTATTATTTAAAATAAGCATCAAGAAAAAAGAGGAATACGAAATTAAAATTCCCCAAAAACTACTCAAAAACCATAAATTGCGTCACCCTATCCTCTTCAATTTCTCGATAACTGTTAGTGCAGTATATGTGATCAATAATAGTAAGAAGCTCATCAAATCCATGATTAAACTGCCCATGCGTAACATATAAAAATACTTTTACAGCTCCTTGCTTATTTAATGCTTTGGCAAGGTTTAAAAAGGTTCTACCTCCATCCGCTAAGTCATCTACAATCAAGCATTCTTTTCCTTTTACATCGCCTTGAAGCGTAATTAATGGCTCATTATTAATCCGAACTTTATTGGATGGCACCAAATCAGCCCCTAGCTCTTTCGCAATAGTATAAGTGGCTTTAAAAGCTCCCGCATCCGGACTTACCAGCACCGGTTTATTCAAAGATTCATACGCCATTTTCACATAATTCAAGTGCGAAATCTCAACACTATTCTCTATCAAAGCTAAAGACACTGAACTATGCGGATGCAAAATGCTCACCTGGTTAAAATTCATGCTATTAATGAATCTGGCAATTACTTTTAAGTCAAATGACTCCCTGACATTAAATCTTCTATCGGAGCGTTGCCCTATTAAGCAGTATAAAGTTAGATTGGCCGTAGCGCTTCTGTCTGGGGTCACGGTTGCGTCCCAAGCTTCTTTAATAGAAGCGGCCTTAAATAAATCCTCGTAAGTATTTCCGCGTAATTTCACCTCTAAATTACCTTCAGTGGTGATTTTTGAGGCAATTTGCCCATCGTTAAATTTGGTTACATCGTACATCATAGCGCTCTAAACTAAAGAGATTCTTTAATTTTTGAGCGTATTTCACTCCAGTTTATTTCATTTTGAAATATTCCGTTTTTGTAAATGGTTTGCAATACGCCTTTTTTCTCTTCCGTCCTAGAAACCTGTTCCGTCATCATAAATTCTCCATTGACTTTATCCACACGTAAAAGACCATTAGCAGATTTTTTAACACCATCATCCGTAATAGGATCTTTAAAAATATCTCTTCGAGTACCATTCACCACAACTGAAGTGGCTTTCATTGCAAAACCAAAAGTATCACGTGTATTAAACTGATAAGTAAAAGACCCAATACCTAGCACTACATTTGTACTTGCAAATCCCTTTGCATGTAATCCGGCACAAATAGCTTCTGCTCTATCTGTAGTAATACTATCACCGTAAATAGCACCTATATGACTATCTAACACTTTAAATCCTTGTGCATTTACGGTTCCTCCAAAAACATCCCAAAGCAGTTCTACTACCCCTTTTTCTTGCGCAGATGAGCCATTTACCTTAGTGCCACAAATAATCGCAACAGGATCTCCACTATCTGGACGAACAACTAGCTTTCCATCACGACCTAATATTTCTTCTTTAAGAACTGGCAAATATTGAGTAAGGACTTTCCATAGATCCCATGTGTCACTTACTACAGAAAGAATTCCAGTAGGATACGTTTGCATTAATTCTATAAAAGTCCCAATTTCATCTTCTTTGGTACCAGCGCACATTACGGAGTGTTCGGTAGCGTTTACTGAACCCACCACAAAACCCTTTGCCTGGTAATATTTTCTTGCTCCGCTTATCACTGGTAAGGTGTCAGACCCCATAAATACGGCTCCGTGTCCTAATCCCGAAGCCAAAGCACTTTCAAAACCTCCCATTCCTCTCATTGAAAAATCGTGACCTTGAAATTCTATAAAACCCATGTTGTCCAGATCTGTTAAAGAAGCCCATTTCTTGAAAATACGCTTATAGTTTAACGCAATTGTTGCGGAAGTCATCGGTTGCCAAAGCATAGTAGACAATATGGTTTCTAGAAAATTGGTTACCCAATAAAACTCCTTGTGCGTATTTACCACCGTTAGCATGGCTGTTCTGATATTTACCTCCTCACCTTCTGGTATTGATTTTACGTGGATAGGTAAGTATTGCAAGTCATGTAAGGCTTCAAAATGGGAAACATCATAATTGGTACCTAAATACAGCGATAACTCCTCTTTAATTTCTATACAAACTTGCTCTTTGGGTTGACTAAAGAAATGTATTTTAAAATACTCATGCAACCATTGCATCACGTATTGCTGCCCAAATGAAACCACTTTATTGGATCCTTTTGGAGCGTATTTATTACTTCTAGGTGTCCAATTTGAATACACTTCGTCTGTTCCTTTTGGGTATTGTTGATGATGTCCTGTTTTATATCCGTCTGTTAATAGTAATGCGTTCATGATCGTATGTTTTATTTTGCGTTAATTTGACACAAATATACGGCCAAAACCATATGCTTCCAAGAATATTTGCGTTATTATGACACTAATTATTATAAAACCCTATTACCCATTAATTTAAAATATTTAAAATCATAAAAATTCAAATACCTAGTTTACTAGTCAATTATTAGGGTTACTTTTATTGCGTGAAAAGAACACAAAATATTTCCGTTGCCGTTGACGCCATTGTTTTTGGCTACTCCAAAGAGAATGGAGTTTCGATCTTATTAATAAAAAGAAAGTATGCTCCCTTTAAAGGGAAATGGGCTTTGCCTGGTGGATTCGTAGAAGAAAAGGAATCTTTAGAAAAAGCAGTAGAGAGAGAGTTAAAAGAAGAAACAGGAATTAAGATTGATTACCTAGAGCAGCTCTACACTTTTGGGAAGCCAAACAGAGATCCTAGAAACCGAACTATAAGTGTAGCCTATTTTGGGATTGTGAACGCGAGCAAATTTCAAAAATTACAAGCTAGCACCGATGCATCAGAAGCAGAATGGTTTAATATTAAAGATCTTCCAGCTTTAGGTTTTGATCATCGTCAAATTCTAAGTGTAGCTATTGAGCGACTACGAAGCAAAATAAAATATGAACCCATTGGCTTTGAATTATTAAACCAGCGATTCGCCTTTTCAGAATTAGAAAACCTCTACTCTACCCTACTGGATAGGCCGATAGACAGAAGAAATTTCAAGAAAAAGGTAATGAAATTAGGCATTTTAGAAGAGCTAGATGAAAAAGCACCTAAATCTGGTGCCGGAAGACCGGGAAATTTATTTCAGTTTAACAAGAATGCCTACGACCGTTTACTTATAGATGGAATGCATTTTGAGATTTAAACATGCTCATTCCTCTTCCGGTAAAATATACTTATTTCTGTAACCTCCTATCAACAGTATAAATTTCACCTGATTGATTCGTTTGGTACTAAATGAAGCAACACGAACAGAGACTCCAACCAAATCGTAAGCCTTAGATTTGGTATATCTAGCATACCTCCCCCGTGTTAGCAGCTTCATTATTTCGTTAACTAATTGGTCGTACGTTTTTAAATGCAGCGGAATAGCAGGATGTAAAGAATCTACTCTTGATTTCGTTCCTGCATACAAATTCACTTCCGAACCTTGGTAATAGGTAGAATAAAAATAATCCCGCCTATTATTTTCAACCACTTCGACCAATCCTACAGCTCCTTCTAAATATGTAAAATCAAGCTCCATGTACTTGGGAACCTTTTTTAGAAACAACTTCATTTTTTGACTTGCGACAGCTGAGTTTTCAAAACGAGTTTTACCATACCTGGAAACGTATCCCTGTGAAATAGATTGCAAGGATGGTTTACAAACTAAAACCCCTCTATTAGATTTACTCCTCCATACATTAAGACGCCCCAAAACGGCTGCCTCAATTAGTTCCGCGTTAAAAGTTGTGATATCTACTTTTTCTTTTAATTGGTTAGATTCAAATTCAAAACCATCTCCTTCCGCATTTAAATACTTGTTCTGATACGCCCCCTGAGGATCAAATGATTGGATGAACTTTTTTTGACCTATTCCAGTAATGGAGACTAGCAAGAGAATACAAAGAATACTGAATGGAAATTTCCAGTTTACCATAACAACCCCGTTTGTTGCTTAAATTCAGCTAAACTCATTTTACTTAAATCGTAAGTTATCAAATACATAGATTCGTTTCTTTTATCTACAAAAGCCCCTTGGTAAGCGCCAGTAAATACAGCTACTTTTTCACCTCTCATGAAAATAAGCAAGTCATTTTCACTTTCACGGTTGTATCGCACTTTAGCCTGGGTAGCATAGGTGAAAACCGTATTCAAAGTATTATCCAGTATTATAAAATTGTTTGCAGAAATAATTTTTTCATTTTCATTCCTCAATTTGGCTAATAGTTTTTCTTGGTTTTGGATTATGTAAATTCTATCACAATTATAAAAACCAAATCCACTTAAAGAGAATGACCGTGTAACATTAGAATAACTGGCGGTTTGCTCGTTAATCTGTGCCAATTCTCCCGCATTCAACCTCTCAATTTGCTTTTGGTAAGTATTTATTTGCTGCGTATACTCATCCATTAGCTCTTCATAGGTATCGGAGTAATTTTGTGCTTTAACCTCAATCTTTTGCCAATCTTCTCTTCGTTGTTTTAACGCTTTGGCATAAGGTATATACACCCTTGCCATTCTTTTTTGAGCAGAAGGAGCTTGTCCGTAATTTCGCTTAGGAATTAATGGAATTTTTACGATTTCACCGGATAAATCTAAGCACAAAGAAAAATTATCTTTTTTTGGATTCGGCTCCACCCATACATCCTCCAATAACAGATTGCTAGCGGTGGTGGTAATCCTTGCACTGTCTGGAGAAGAAGCTAAGTTATCGGTCTGTGCCAAACTAAACCTTCCGCGATTTAATAGATTGTATTTATTAATTCCCTCTTGGATAGAATCTAAACGTTTAGCCCACATTTTTCGCTCTTTTTTAGAACCGTCAATAATCCACTTTCCTTTTTCATACGCTTCCAGCTCAGTAAATCTCTGCAATTCAATACCTTTATCAGAACGCCCCCAAGATTGGGCAGATTCTAGTAGCACTTCATAAATACTGTTCTTCTTATCGCTTTTCATACGTATATTAACTCCTGCCCTTTGATAAGGAAATGAAGGAGGAATTGGACGCTCCATTAAATCATTTTCAGAAAGTAATTCCAGGCTAGAGACGGTATCTAATGAAGGAGAAATGCTATCCTTTCCAATATTTACCCAGCCCTGCTCCTCTGCGTCTAAGAAAAACAAATCCATTTCCGGATCCCGGTTTGGGCTAACTAAATCCACTTCAACAGGCGCTTCTGGATTTGCGAATAATTTTTCTCCGTTTTGAGAGGCCTCAAACTGAAGCATTCCTGCCGAAGAGAAATACTTATCTACTCCGTCTTCGGTAAACGTCATAGGTATTCCAGCAAATGCCATATCTAGCGGATCATTAAATTCACGGTAATTCACATCTATCCTTCCGGTAACTACTGAGCCATCGGCATATAAAAACGCATTGGCAGGAATGCGAACACGTGATCCTGTATTGGCGAAAAAGGTTTGTCCCGTTTGCGCGTACACATTGAAGATTTCAAATGGCACATCAAAGTCTTCTAGTGGAGGCTGAACAACAAGGTCTATTTTATTTATGGTTTTGTCGTAGGCAATATTCAAATTGGGCTTTGCTTTCTGTAATGCATTTACATCCTCTAAAACCACTTCATTACCAGAGACTGATATTTTATTTAAAGTTTTTAATTCATCTAAATAATTAGGCAAACGAGTTAGTTCGTTTTGTGAAAAATCAAGTTCCTTCAATTGCTGGAGCAACGTTACGTCTTCATCTATCTCTAGGATTCCACAGGATTTAAACATGACGGATTCTAGCTTTTCGAAATGCTTTAAACTAGCATATAAAGCTTTTTGATTAATGGCAAAAGAATTGCTCAAACCAAAATACGAAAGGTGATCAAATCTAAAGCTCCCCTCTTCAAATGATGTGATTTGAAAACCTGAGACGCTTAACGATTGTAGGGTTGTAATTCTTCCTAAACTCAAAGGAATTACCACCATCTCATCGTCCTCGATTTGCAAACTTTTTAAACTCTCCAGTTGTGCTAATTCTGTATAAAATGCTGATCTATCACCCTTTTCACTGGCCTCAAGCTGTAATGATTCTACCCCTGAAAATACTTGAATCATCCAATTAGCGTTGTCATAAGTCAAATTGGAGACACAAAGCTTTTTCACGTGTGCCATAGATAATTCGGGTACGGCTTCAAAAGCCATTCCGTCTATTTTCAAGTGATCTAAGGCTTTAATTACCGACAGCTGTTGAAGAGTAAGTTGAGAATTAGAAATCGCATTTCCCTCCAAATTTAAGTAGCTTAAATTACTTAGATTTTTTAATCCTGGTTTTACGAACTGAATTCCATTTCCATGAACGTCTAACCAAGTCAAATTTGAAAGTTTTTTGATTTCAACAGGTAATACAAAAACCTTATTATCACTTACATCTAGGTGTTTCAACTCAACCAGTTGAAACAAATCAGAAGGTATATATCCCCAATTGCAATGACTAACATCTAAATATTTTAAAGATTGGAGCTTTCCTATCTCTTGCGCTGCAATCCTACCAAGTAAGGTGGGATTCTTACTGATATCCAGTTCTTCTAAATACAATAAGAGTCCCAACCCGTTGAGTGATTTTAACTGATTATTTTGAAGTGACAAAGAGCGCAATTGAGTATACGTTGAGATATTTATAGGTAGTTGTTCTAACCCAAGATTATTTAAATTCAGCTCCGTTACCTCGTCTAGCGGGATATCAGATACTATTAAGCTATCTCCCTTGAGCATAAAGCTGGTTTGAGCTATACTAATTTGGGTAAATAAAACACTGCATAAAAGAAGGGGAATCTGGTAGACTAATCTCATAGGAGTAAAGGATTTTAATGAATGCTACTATATTAACTCAATAAAACCAATTTTTATTGCTTTTCATCCTAGACTTTTCCACAACCCCACCCTCTTTTTTTTAACTCCATATCACCTTTTTTAATTTTTCAATTTTGGCCAAAACCCGATTTTTAGCCGTTTCCGCAAACTCAATAAAGTCTGAGTTAAATCCATTTAAAGCGGCATTATGAAAGGATTCTTCCGCCAATTCAAGATCTCCTTTTTGCTCATGCATAAAACCCTCTAACAAAAAAATATTGCCCTTATCGCACCCTCTAATGGTTTTAGTGTGGGCAATTAAGTTGGCCAACTTATCATATTCCTTAAAGACTAATAGCAATTCAGCATATTTGAAATTTAATTTCAACATATCCGACTGTACCGCCATGGCACGCAAAAAATAAGTTTCTGCTTGTTCGTATTCGTTCAACAAATCCATACAAAAACTCCCCATTAAAAAGAGAGCTCCTGCATGTTCATCGTCATAACTCAACGCATAGTTGATATTTTCTAAAGCCTGCTCCATATTGTATGGATAATCATCTAAAGCTTTTATATAGTATTGATCTGCTAATGAAATAGCCATAATTTTTCGTTTAAATCTATTTTTCTGAGTTGATTTTTTTGCTTTTGCCTATTTGACTTATGCGACTTTGAAACATACTCAGATTTAAAATCGGTTCCTTTAAATATCCGTACTGGATTTCCTCGTTCGAGAGTATTGTGATTTTGCCAATTAGACTTGACCGAAAGCTTTTGATCTTCCAATCTTCTTACTTCAAGCAAGGCAATTAAACGCTCTTTTGCATCTTTTTTATTTTGCATTTGCGAACGATGATTTGAGGCTAAAACCTGTATGCCCGTTGGAATATGTGTAGCTCTTATTGCTGTACTAACCTTATTTACATGTTGCCCTCCAGGACCTCCTGCCCTAGTTGCTTGATAACGGATGTCGCTAGACTCAACAGAAAACCGGCCTGATTCTAATTCAATGGCATTAACTCCAATAAACCAGTTTTTCCTTTTATGATTCTTTCTAAATTTACTGGAACCCACCCATTGAATGGTACCGACCCAATTTTTCAAAAACTCATTTAGATTTTCATCTGACCCACTTACTTGCAAAGTGACCGAATCTACCGTATTTGCAATTGCCCCATCTTCTTTATGCAGCAGAACCACCGCTATGCGTGTGTTTTTTAACTCGGCTAAAAACAACTTTAAAACCTGTGCCACTACCCAGCCACATTCAGCTGGACCTCTACCCGAGGTTATTTGTATTATCCTTTTCATTTTTCTTATGCTTTATCCATTCGCACAATTTGAGGATGAAATTCTCCCTCAATTTGAACTAGTTTTTTCTGACTATTCATCACTTCTGTTATGGGCTTATATGCCAAAGGAGATTCATCTACACCACCCCCAATGAGGGTGATATTATTAGCTTTTAGCGTTTTATTCATTTCACTTTTGGTCCATGAACTTTTGGCTTGACCACGACTTACTTTTCTTCCTGCTCCGTGAGATGCCGAGTTCAAAGCGTGGCTATTTCCTAAGCCAGAAACAATGAATCCAGGGTCTTTCATAGTTCCAGGAATAATACCTAATTGGCCTTTAGCAGCAGGCGTTGCGCCCTTTCGATGAACTACTAATTGCTCTCCGTTTTCTTGGATTTCTTTCCATGCGAAATTGTGATGGTTTTCAATCTTAGTAACAGCTTTCAACCCTAAGTCAAGACTTATTTTACGATGAATTACATCGTGACATGCTCGGGCATAATCGCCCGCCAAATTCATAGCCATCCAGTACTCTTGACCGGCTTCTGTATTTAAATCTAACCATGCTAAATGTTTGGCTCCTCGAGGTAATTTACACGTATCAATGGCTACACGCATATAGTAATTGGCAATAGCTGCCCCAAGTCCTCTAGAACCCGAATGCGTTAACAACCCCATGTATTCGCCAACTTCCATTCCTAATGAATTACTTGCTGACAATACTACTTTTCCAAATTCCGCAAAGTGATTACCCGAACCTGAGGTTCCAATTTGACCTTTCGCTTTACCGTGATACTCTCGCAGTAAATCGATCTCTCCAAAAAGGGAATGATCTAATATCTCGTGTTCCTCATAGGTGTTTTGCAACTTCCCAATTCCGAAATGGGTTTGCTCCTGAAGTGATCGTTTTAATTGAAACCCATATCTGTCTATGTAGCTTGAACTTACCGGAAATATGGAAAGCGCCATTCTGCAACCAATATCCAATCCAATACCATAGGGAATCACCTCATTTTTAGTAGCTAAAACTCCCCCCACAGGTAGCCCATAACCTAAATGAGCATCGGGCATCAAGGCCCCTTTTTCGGCTACTGGAAGCTGCATAGCCACATCCATTTGCCTCATGGTATTATCGGTAATAAATGGTTTACCGAAAACTTGATAATGTTGTGGGTCTTTGGCTAGCTCATACGATTTAAAGGTAGTCTTTGGAGGTTTCTCTGTTAATTCATGAACTAGTTTTTCCAGAACTAAATCCTTCGAATAGTCTTCTGGACACGCTAATATTTGCTGTATATTTTTTAGTTTTTCTTCTTTTGTTTGATGTTTAAAATGTTTCTCATTAAAGATTCCTAACGCTAGGCTTCTAGCCTTATTTGTAGGAAAGTTGATGTTTTTAAGATCTTTGGCCTTTAGTTTTATAGAGCCCATGGCAATACAAGTTAATAGCTCGGCTTTTGCAGTTTAGCCGCAAAACACCCAGCAAGGTTGCTACCGATAAACGGTATTAAAAAATGTAATAAATGATAATTAGGATTCGATTAGGCATAAAAAAACCTGATCGGTTGAATCAGGAATACCTATACGTTTAGATTTTGACCTAAACGTTCCCGATTTCTTTTGCGATATTTTTTGTAAAAACCAACATAACTTGACCTCCTGTAAAACTTAAATTAAACATGAGTAATTGTGTGATGCAAATCTAGTGATGCATTTCTTAATAAAACAAGAAAAATTACCAATATTTATCTTTGGCACCGTAAAGCATTAAACAGCAAAAGGTTAGATCGCTTACAAAAGCGTCTAACCCATCACCAAACACGTGCTATTTTACTCAACACTCTCTTTTCAACCCGTAGCTTAAGGGTTTATTTCCGCTGAACCTTTACTTTCTTTCGCCTCCATCCTTTTCCTTTTTCTTACCCGCCAAGGAGCGTTTTTTGCATAATCACCTGCCATAATTGAACCGTAAGGAATTACTTCATCAACTACATTACCAAGACCAAATTCCTCCATTTGATTTCGTACCATTTTGGCGCTTTTATAAGCAGAAGGTAATTCCGAAATATCAATTTCATTCGAATAAAACCTTACATCCAATCCTTTCGTTTCTTCCGCAAAGATCTCTTCAATTGGTTTGTCTCCTTTTGATTTCTTGTGTGCTGTTCTACTTACATTTCTACCTGCTCCATGAGGAGCGAAACCTAAATTGGAAGCGGTACTTTCACCTGCTACAATTAACACGGGTTCGGCCATATTTAAAGGAATTAACCGGGGCCCGGAAACATCAGGCATAAAGGATTCTTTTAAGGGAGTTGCTCCTTTTGCATGATAAAACAAACCATCTTCTTTAAAAACAAAATTATGTTCATTCCAAAAACGATTTTCAATTTTCGCACCTGCCATTTGAGCCGCCTTATTATGAATGACTTCGTGGTTTTCTTTTGTCCATTTTCTAATAACCTGTAAGGCGTCCCAGTATTCTTTACCTTCTTCTGTATCAAAAGGAATCCATGCATTTTGTCTTAAAGTTTCTTTGGAGATTTTCTTTCTAAATTTCTCTGCAATCTTCATTCCTTTTGAAAATAGTTTTGCTCCTACACCTCTAGAACCGTGATGAGTAATCATCATCGTGTTTCCCGTTTTCTTAGATTTCCCAATAAATAAAAAGTGATTTCCATCCCCTTGGGTTCCTAAATGTTTTCGAGCCACTTGAATTAAGTTATTATCATTCAAAATTCGATTTCCTTCAAAAGCCTCTAATAAAGCTTTTGGAAAAGGATATTGATTATCACGATCTCTTCCTCCAGGCCCGAAATGGGTAGATTCATATGCGGCATCCATTAAAAGCTTTGGATCGGTTTTACCAAAGTCAGTCAACATAACCGAACAACATATGTCTGCACTGTGCATTCCTGGGTGAATGGCATTCTTAGTCACTACCACACCTCCAACTGGAATCGTTCCAATTTTTGATGTGGGGCATGCATCCGGCATTACTGAACCACTAACAACGGTGGGAGTTCGCATCACTTCATTCATAGTAGCGATTACCTGATTAACATTTACGGACTCCTCTTCATTTTCAGCCTTTAAATTAATAGAATATGGAACAGGCTTCACTTTTAAGGGAATCATTGGAGGTTTTTTAAAAGGCTCCAAGTAGGTTTTCATCCCTTCCTCCGACAACCCATGGGTGTTAATATGCTCAATTGCCTCTTTAAACCAGGCGTCTGGTTCAAAGCCTAATTCAATTAAAGTATCTCCGTTAATTGGTGTATTATTTTTCATTTTCTTTTATTCTAATTGTGTTGTTTATTTTGATCAACACACAAATATGACCAGTCATTACGCAGTCTTTTTGCGTAATAAAAATATATTCATTTTTTTCTTTAATAGAGGAGTCGCCCCGCTTTTCTTTAGCGACTCCCCAAAGGTTTATTTTGAAAACAACTTAGTTAATTGTCCCATCATTTGATCGCCACCCGAAAGGCTAATCTCTCCCACTTTTTCTGCAATTTGTTCTACGTACTCCATTTCTTTTAACTTGAATAACATTTCGTTATCCTCCATCAATTTCGCAGTATTCAACAAACTCCGTGTTGCCGCAGTTTCCTCTCTTCTTGAAATGGTGTTTGCTTGCGCTTTTTTGGTTGCTACTAAAACCTGATTCATAATCTCCTTAATCTCTCCAGGTAAAATGACGTCTTTTATCCCCGCAGCAGAAATCTCCACTCCAATTTTCTTATTGGACTCTTTCACAGATTCCATCACAAATTTTGATACTTGCTCTTTTTTATCTAAGATTTCATCCAAGGTAAAACCACCTACAAACTCCCGCAATGCCAATTGCACATTTACGTACAACTGTTTTTCATAATCCTTAGAATCCACAATTGCTTTTTCGATATCCGTAATTTGAAACTGCACAAAGAAATTTATCCTTAATGCAGCCTTATCTTTTGTAAGGATTTCTTGTCCTGAAATTTCTAATGGAATTAATCTAAGATCTACCTTTTTGACTTCAATGATTTCCGCATTTTTCCAGAAATAATAAACTCCCTGGGTCAATACCTTTTGAAAAACACCGTTCACAAATAATAAGCCTTTTTCATTTGCGCTTACGTCAAAATTTCTGACATGGCTTTTTAACATTGGCTGATTTAACGTTGTAACAGAAACATCTTCTGGAATATGAATACTTGATAAATCGACCAATTTAAAGTTAAAATTCATGTACCCTTTCCAAATAAAATATCTGCCCGGGGTTAAAACACCCTCTAAATTGGATGCCACATATTTTAAGGCAATTTGATCATCTTTCACCTCAATTACTTCCATGTTATTGCGCACATTTTCATCCATCAACATGATGTTTAAATCAATATTCGCTTTGTATACTGCAGACATCTCGTAGGTGAAAATTTGTTCCCTCCAACCTATCCAGTAAGACCCTGCAGAAAGCATGCGATTGAAATCACCATTTCTTTTGACTACACCTACTTTACCTACATTAATTCTTACCTTTTTCATTATTTCTAATTTTTATTAATTGCAATTTTTCATTTAAAAGATTAGCGCATAACAAGTAGCCTGCATAAATCGAAATTCAGATTGAGTTTACTTTCAATGGATCGTTTCAAAAGGATTTATATAGTCTATTACAGAACTACACAACCTCCCTTTAAAAGGATACACCTACCATAACCGGTATCCTCCTTGTCCGGATTTAATTCGGTGGTGATTCTAAAACAGAAGTTTTAAAATCACCCACTTGCTATGCACAGCCTCTTTTGTTTTTGATCTTTTTTACAAGTGATCAACTTACCTCTGAAACCTGAATTCAGTGTTCTATCCAATTGAACTACCTCATGTTGCCATGAAGACGGGATTCGAACCCGCAACGGCACTGTTGTTTTTACCAGACTAAACTATCTCTACCTAAAGAGAAAGGGATTCGAACCCTTGATCTACAGTTGAAGCTAATGATGAATTGAAAATAGTGGCATTTGAATCTCGATAGACACCCAAACCACACGGCTATTCAGAAACCGAAATCGTAGACTATCATTAAATCAGTCATTAACTATTGTTAGTGCGCATGCACCATATTTTAAAGAACTTTTATTGTGGAACAGATAGGACTCGAACCTATATCTCTGGATTTTCAGTCCAGCGCATTGACCATCTTTGCTACTCTTCCATTTTTAGTTTTTACTTTGCCCTCGCTACACCAAATTGTGCAGCGAGGGATCAAACCACGTGACCTATCAATCAATCACAAAGCAAATATTCAACACTACTACGCAGTCTTTTTGCGCAGTAAGAATTTAATTCTATTTTTATCGAAAATATTTTGAATGCCTGCAAATAGAAACGCCCTTATTCGGTACAAAACCATAGACAAGTGCTTACGTAATCGCTATAAAACCTGGACTTTGCCAGATTTAATTGAAGCATGCTCTGACGCCCTTTATGATCATGAAGGAATTCAAAAAGGAGTAAGTAAAAGAACTATTCAGGCAGATATTCAATTAATGCGTAGTGATAAATTGGGTTATAACGCACCTATTGTTGTTTCGGAAAAGAAGTTTTATAGTTATAATGATCCCGAGTATAGCATTACCAATATTCCTATTACAGATCAGGATTTAGATAAACTGAATGAAACTGTAGAATTTTTAAAACAGTTTAAGGGGTTTTCTCATTTTACAGAATTGGACGGAATGGTTCAAAAGCTAGAGGATCACGTGTATTCTCAAAAAACCAACCAAGCTTCGGTTATTGATTTTGAAAAAAACGACAATCTTAAAGGGCTCCACTTTTTAGATGAACTGTACCAAGCCATTATTAAACGAAAATGCATTCAAATTACCTATAAATCATTCAAGGCTAGAAACCCAAACACTTTTGATTTTCATCCTTACCTTTTAAAAGAGTTTCGAAATAGGTGGTTCATAATTGGAGGAAAAAAGAAAGACGAAAACCTATTAAACTTAGCTTTAGATAGAATCATAAAAATTGAGCCTTCAGAAACGGAATACCTATTTAGGTTTGATTTTAACGCTAGTGAATTCTTTAAAGATGCCATTGGAGTTTCGGTCGCACCAAATCAGGGTCCCGAAGAAATAGAACTGTTCATTATTCATAAACACGCACCGTATGTTATGACCAAGCCATTTCATTCCTCGCAGAAGCTACTGAAAAGAAATGCACATGGTATCACCATATCTTTGGATGTACAGCACAATTTTGAACTTGAAAAAGACATTTTAGGTTTAGGTGATGGCATTAAAGTCATAAAACCCCAAAGACTTCGAAGAAATATCCAAGAACGTTTGTTGGGCGGACTAGAGCTATACCGAACAGAATTGGACGAGGGAGGTTTGAAAGTAGCTAAAAATAGACTTATTCATAAAGGATTTGGGATCCTCAACCATGTGTATACCACCAAGGAAACGAGGAGGATCAAAAAAGAAATGGGGAATTATTTAAAAACTATACCTAATCCAAAGGTGGGTGTTAGAGGTTTACTTCAAAAACTTCCTGATTTATACCCGCTTATTTTTAATGAGAATTTATTATCCATTATTCGAAGCATTAACCCCAATGCATTTTTAATCAAATCCATTTATTTTGATAAAAGCCCACAATCTAATTGGTTTGTAACTTGGCATCAAGACATTCCCATTAACGTTAACCAAAAGAAAGAAACTGAAGGATATTCGGGTTGGACTGAAAAAGAGGAGGTGATTTCTGTCCGTCCTCCTTTGGATTTGCTACAAAACCAATTTACAATTCGAATTCATTTAGATGATACCAATAGATACAATGGAGCATTACAGGTTATTCCTGGTTCTCACAAAAAGAAGTTATCCGATTCCGAAATCAAGGTGATCACTGAAAATTCTATTCCATATTTATGTGAAATAGATCTTGGGGGAATTCAACTAATGAATCCACTAACCCTCCATTCTTCCTCTAAATCTAAACACTCCAAAAAGCGGAGAGTTATTCATTTAGAATTTAGTTCTTCAATTTTACCTAATGGGTTACAATTTTCGGAAAAGGAAGATGTTTTCTAGCCATTTTGAAACCAAACAATCCAGCAAAAGTCAGTTATCTCATTGGGTAAAAAAACTACATTTGCCACAATTCAAAAATCAACAAAATGTCTGAAGCAGCACTACCTCCATGTCCTAAATGTAATTCTGAATACACCTACCCTATGGATGCTTTAATGGTGTGTCCAGAATGTAATCATGAATGGAGTCCGGAAGAATTAGCGAAAGAAGAAGCTGCTTCAGTTATTAAAGATGCCAATGGCAATCCTTTAGCCGATGGAGATACCGTGATCGTTTTAAAAAACCTGCCGGTAAAAGGCGCTCCAGGACCAATAAAAGCGGGAACAAAAGTGAAAAACATCAGACTAACAGATGGCGACCACAATATTGATTGTCGTATTGATGGTTTTGGTTCCATGGCCTTAAAATCAGAATTTGTGAAGAAGGCTTAAATTCAGGCCTGATTTTTGTTAACCCGACCTTAATTATTAATTCATTACTAAACTTAAACTATGCGTAGTAAACTTACTTTTCCACTATTTGTCGGTATTCTAGGGTTAGCATCCACCTATTTAATGGGGTGCAAAAAAGAAAATCAAGTAAAAGCCTGTTTTGATGTTTACCAAAACAACACTCCCAAAGAAATTGTTTCATTTGAAAGCTGTTCTGAAAACGCCTCTTCCTACCTTTGGGAGTTTGGTGATGGCACCACTTCTACAAGCTCAAATCCGGATCATATCTACCAAGAATTAGGCGCAAAGACCATTAAACTTACCGTATATGGAGAAGGCAAAGAGGATTCTTATTCTAAAACCATTAGCGTTAATGCAATTGCCCCCAAATCACTTACTATTACTAAGATTAGAATAAGCGCATGGAAAGACACGTATAACAATGGCCCTTGGGACCCGGATGGTTATGCTGATTTATTTCCCAAAATCACTAATGACGATCGATATCTATACATTAGTAATCATCATCATGATAATTGTGAAGTAGGTTCCACCTACGAGTACAACACTAGCTCTGGTCTACCCATAGTTATTGAAGATATGGACGATGAAATTTACATTGAGTGGTACGACAAAGATAGTGGGTTAATTAGTCAATTTGTAGGTAGTCTTGGATTTAAACCATCTGAGAAGCACGTTTTCGGGGAGGATATTTTGGTTTTTGACCAAAATGAATTTCAATTCGAGCTAGAGGTAATTTGGGAATATTAGAACCTAAAAAGTTTCATTTATATTAATATAAAAAGCCCCAGCGCCATCTGCTCCCCAGCCATAATCGAGTACAATATTGGCGCGGGCTTCTTTTTGAATCATAATTCGCAACCCGCCCCCTACACCATGTTTCATGTACTCAAATAGTTTGACCTCTTGATCCTCAGAAGAAGCTGAAGTTAGATTGGCAAATACAACGGCACCCAATAATTCGGGATATTTTTTTAGAATCGGAATTTGGAACCGATATTCCGCCTCCAGGTAAAAAATATCATCTCCTCTAAATCTGCCTTGAGGATAGGCCCTTCCAGATCTCCCTAATTGATCATAACCTAATGCAGGCAAGCCCATATAGGGTAATTTACCTGTTGGGGTAAAATGCCCATAGGACCAGAAAGCCAAAACATTTCGAGGTCTATTTTTAGATAAACCAATGAATTTACGCGCATCGTAACTCAATAAAGTCGCGTCCCTTTCACTGCCCAGCCATGTAGTCATTACTCGATAATCCAAACTAACAAAGGATCCCTTGTAGGCATTTGACATATTGTCGCGTGTATCATACATGGCATTCATTGAAAAACCAGAAATGGTATACTCAACTGGGCTAAAGTCATGTTTTACACTGTATAAAAAGTGATTAGATAATCGAGGCTCACTTAAGGAAGTATCTGTAGCTAGATCATTTATGCCCGAATAATTATCTAAATGGTAGCCTAAACCCAAATAAAACCGGTTACTAATCTTCTTAAAAACAGTCCCATACAATCTAACCCAGTCAAATTCCATCATTTCTCCGGTGGGGATTCCATTTTCAAATGGCTCTTTATAAATACTACCATTCGAGTAAATGAAATTTGCTTGAGGACCTGTACCCAGTCCATAGGTGGGTTGAGATGAAAAAAACAAGCGCCCATCGCCAGTAATATACCACCCATTATTTGCGGTGTAAATATTGGGTTTAAGCGTAAACATCAACTGCTTTTTAGAGGTATACGTTATGGTACTGGACCCACTCGACATAAGCGTGCTATCTGGATGTCCTAGGTACATTCCTGCCGAAGCAGCCCCTCCGAATATCACTCCAAAAGCGGGATTGTAGGAAATAACCGGAAGTGCCGTCAGATATAATTTTCCTTCTACCGGTGTCCGATCTCTAGAATTTATTTGCCCCAAAACCAACATCGGAATGTTAGAAAATAGGAAAATAATTAATGATGAGGAAAATATCTTCATAGATTAACTAACGAATTTAATCTTTCTTATGTGGATACATTTATATTTGGCTTTAATTAATTCAATTTCAGACTCCTTATGCGGATATTACGTGGCGTTTTTAGATTGTTAATAGGTATTTCATTTATGTTCCTAGGAATACAGTTAATTCTTGAAATGGATTACACAGCAAGTTCAGACATTGGAGAACTTGCTCTTTATTTAAGTAGCATTACTTATGCTATTTATCAATTATTGATGGCGTTTTATGATTTCTTAGAAAAGAAGAAAGTTTATTCGATTCTCTTTTGGTTTGCTGCACTTATTCCAATTGCTTTACCTATTGTTTTTCTTTTTCAAATGCTAGAGTCTAATCTTGATATTACTGAAATTTCTGTGTTTATTTTTGGATTATTGATGTTATCTCTGCATGTATTTGACTTCTTTTTCTACAGAAACCCATTTCCGGAACAGTTATCAGAAATGGGAGAGATCATTGATTTTTAATTATGATCATGCATCTAATGAAAGTCATAATACGTTTAGGGTTAGCAGGCACTACCCTGTACTTTACTGTGTTTAACTTATACAAAGATTCTTATGGGCTCACATCTGTAGACAGCCTGATGAATGTCGGAAGAACTATGGGTAACTCCATTCTTTTTATTTTCATGACATATCACTTTTCTCAAATGTATTATGATCTAAAAAAACAGCGAAAGTGCGTGAAGGTTTTGTATTGGTTAAATTGCATTCCTATAGCCTTGTTAAATGTTGTTTTTCTTCAACGATTAATCAAACAATTGAGCTTTTCAACTGGGAAAAATCAAATTCTTCTTTTAGCCCCGTTTCTTTTTGCTCTTCATGTGTATGATTTCATCTATTACCAAACTCGAAATGCAGAGGGTAATGATTTAAAAGATGTAATTGATTTTTGATGTACTTGACAAAATTCATAAGTCTAGGAAGGATGGTTATTGCCTTTTTAACCTTTCTATTATTAGGGCTAATTATTTATGAGCAGACTGAACAGTTTTCTGATTGGTCTGTTGAATTAAGTGTAAACCATTGGATTTCGGCTATTCCTTTGCTTGGATTTTACGGCCTTTACCAAGCCGTACAAGGTTATTTAGAAATGAAAAGGGACGACAAGTTTATGGGGGTACTTTTCTTTTTAGCTTCTCCAATAACCTTATATATAACTTATGTATTTATTGATGTAATCACCCATTCTTATTGGAATCCCAATACAGAGTTTATGTTCTTAATATTTATCCAATGCCTAAGTATTCTTCATTTTCTGGATTACATTTATCACTATCAAAAAAAGCAAAGAAACAAAGAGTTAGATGATGTTTTAGATCTTTAAGTCCTTTTCCTCCGCTTATCTTGCCTACTTTTGCCGCCCTATCCCAAACCGGTTAATGGCTAATAATTTCATGCATACAGATCCATGTTTTCAAGCGTTTCACAAAGATGTTACTGGAATTGAATTGCCCGAAAAATTCACTTTCCCATTCTATTATGAACCGCATGAGTTAAGCGTATTAGCAAGTAATCAGTTACAGGAAGAATTAGCGCAAACAACGGACTGGAAACATGATTTTGGGGTAACTCCATCTGAGAACGTAAACTCAGGGAAAATGTTTGGTGTTTTAGTGGTTCAAGATTCATCTGGAAACCTTGGTTTTTTAAAGGGATTCTCAGGTAAATTAGCCAACACCCCGAAACCCAAGAGATTTGTGCCTCACGTATATGATTTACTACCTGGGAGAAACTTTTTTGAGGTGGGCATGGAAGAAATTAATGCCATTACCGCAAAAATTGAAGCTTTTGAAAAACATCCCCTATTCTACATTACCCAAGAGAATTTAGAAAAGCTAAAAGCTAGAGCCGCAAAGGACTTGGAGAAAGTAAATGAAGTGGCTCAACTCGCTAAAAAAGAACGTAAAAAACAAAAAAAAGAACTGAAAGATCAACTCTCTGAAAGGGAATATGCGGAATTGGTAGATCAGCTAAATCAAGAAAGCGTTCAAAAGAAATTTTACATCAAACACCTAACGGAGAACTGGGAAGATAAAATTGAAAAAGCCGAAAAACAAACTGCTCATTTCTACCAAGAGCACCATAGCTTGAAGGAAGCTAGAAAATCAGGTTCTATTGGTTTGCAACAGCAAATTTTTGCGCACTATGAATTTTTAAATGCACAGGGAGAAAGACAAAACCTATTAGAAATTTTCAATGCCCTTGGTGTACATCAACCACCTGCGGGTGCAGGCGATTGCGCAGCTCCTAAACTGCTTCAATACGCGTATAAAATGGGATACACGCCTATTTGCATGGCGGAGTTTTGGTGGGGGCAATCACCTAAGTCTGAGATAAAAATTCATCAAAATTACTACCCTGCTTGCACGGGAAAATGCCAGCCAATTTTAAGTCATATGTTGCAAGGCTTGAATGTGGATGAAAACCCTATGACTATTGAAAAATCTGCCCATTTAACCATTCAAACATTGTTTGAAGATGAGTATTTGGTGGTGATCAATAAACCAGCCGGATTGTTATCAGTACCTGGAAAAGCGGTGACTGATTCAGTAGCCACCCGAATGAAAGCAAAATACCCTGAAGCTTCTGGCCCATTAATTGTTCATCGATTAGATATGCCCACCTCTGGTATTATGCTAATTGCGAAGAATTTAGAAATTCATGATGCACTGCAAAAGCAATTCATAAGTCGCACTATTGAAAAGCGCTACATCGCTGTTTTAGACGGGGTAATTGAACCAGAATCTGGAACCATAGATCTTCCTTTACGGGTAGATTTAGAAAATAGACCGCACCAGTTGGTTTGTTTTGAGCACGGTAAAAGTGCGCGCACCCATTTTGAGGTAATTTCAAGAACATCTTCTACCACTCGAATTCACTTTCACCCCGTAACAGGCAGAACGCATCAATTACGCATGCATGCCGCGCACCATCTAGGATTAGACACTCCAATCATTGGAGATAGTCTGTACGGAAAAAAGAGTAATCGCCTGCATTTACATGCCGAGTTTTTAGCTTTTGACCATCCTTTAACTCAAAAAAGACAAACAATAGAAATTGCGCCTAATTTTTAGGTTTTTTGAAAATATTTTTCACTTACCTAAACCGTTGAATTTATTGATGTGATGACAAATTTCTGACACCACCCAAACATACTTCTGCAAAATATAAACCTAACCATTTTATAGTTTGTCTCGTGATTAAAAGTGATTACCCATTTAATATTCATTTTTTTATAACTGCTATATGAGACGATTTCAATCACACGCCTTCCTCCTACTTATCGCTATATTAATTTCTAACCTATCCCAAGCTAGTAGCGAGCTTAAAGGAGTTGTTATCCAACAAGATTCTGTTTCCACAATACCCTTTGCTCAGCTGATGTTACTTCAGGATAAGGATACCTTACAAACCGTTGTTTCAGATATAGATGGAATTTTTCAATTCACAAATTTGGAATCTGGTTATTACGATATACTAGTGACTTCTTTAGGATTTCAACCTCACAAAGTCACTCATATTTGGGTAGGTCTAAAGTCCTCTCAATTTGTGGATATACGTTTAAAACACAACCCAGTGATGCTGCAAGAGTTAGTTATTACAACCTATAAAAATAAACTAATTGACAAAGGAAATACGGCAGTTAAGGCCACTGTGGGTATGGAAGATTTTGGAAATATGGCTGTTCGTTCAGCTGCGGATGCAGGTAAAAACACTGCTGGAGTTTACTCTTCGGATGATGGTTCTAGTAACTTAAATATTCGGGGTGCGAGAAGTGATGCCAATTACTATTATATCGATGGCATGAAAGTGATTGGCTCTAGTAACCTGCCTAAATCAGCGCATAATGGATATACAAAAAAGAGAAAAAATAAATCCAAAAAACAATATCAGGTAAAACCACAAACTCAAGCGGTTACTTATGGTGAAAACTATGCTATGATTCAAGATAACACATTTCTTAAAGTGGCAAATGAGCCTTTATCTACTTTTAGTGTAGATGTTGATAAAGCTTCGTACACCAACGTTCGTAGGTTTTTAACTCAGGGTTATTTACCTCCTCAAGATGCCGTGCGTATTGAAGAAATGGTCAACTATTTCAAGTATGATTATCCTCAACCGGATAGCGAGCACCCCTTCTCTATTCAAACAGAATACACGGACTGTCCGTGGAACGCGAGTCATAAACTGGTCCATATTGGAATTCAAGGAAAAGAAATTGAAATGGAAACTGCTCCACCTAACAACCTAGTTTTCTTACTGGATGTTTCCGGATCAATGGCTGCTCAAAACAAATTGGGATTGGTAAAAATTGGCTTAAATCTATTAATTGATCAAATGCGACCCGAAGATCAAGTAGCCATTGTGGTGTACGCTGGCGCTGCGGGAGTCGTTCTTCCTTCTACTTCAGGCAAAGACCAAGAAAAAATCAAAGATGCCTTAAATAGATTGCAAGCTGGAGGCTCTACTGCCGGTGGTCAAGGCATTGAGTTAGCTTACAATATTGCCGAAAGGAATTTTATTAAAGATGGAAATAACCGCATAATACTCGCTTCTGACGGAGATTTTAATGTAGGGATTTCCAGTACGGAAGGATTGAAACAATTTATTGCTACGAAGCGTGATAAAGACATTTTTCTAACCACTCTAGGATTTGGTTCGGGAAACATTAACGATGCCAACATGGAACAGTTAGCGAATAAGGGCAATGGAAATTACAATTACATTGATAATGCCTTAGAAGCGCGTAAAGTTTTTGTATCGGAAATGGGCTCTAATTTAATCACCATTGCTAAGGATGTTAAGATTCAAGTAGAATTTAATCCAAACATTGTAAAAGGCTACAAATTAATTGGGTATGTAAATAGAAAACTAGCCAACGAAGACTTTAACGATGACAAAAAAGATGCGGGTGAAATTGGTTCTGGACACAGTGTTACCATGATGTATGAAATCATTCCTGCTAGTTCAGACGAATTAGTAGATAACATTGATCCATTAAAATATCAAAAGGAAAAAGAGGTGCTTTTAGGAAATACAGATGAAGTATTAACGGTGAAATTCCGCTACAAACCACCTACGGGAGATAAATCGGTGTTGATTACTCATGTACTGCAAAACAAATCGATACCCTTTGAATATGCGAGTACCAATTGCCAGTTTTCTAGTTCTGTAGCTTCTTTCGGGATGTTATTGCGAGGCAGTATTGACCGCGAAGAATACGGATACAAACAAGTAATGAAATTAGCCAAAGCCAACACAGGTAAAGACAGGGATGGCACACGAAAAGAATTTGTAAATCTAGTGGAGTTGGCTTCTTCCTATTAAAACGCTGGGTTCAGCCATTTACTTACTCCCTAGATTAACCAAAAACTAACTCACTTTATGCAGCAATGATTTTTGTGGAATCATATACTGTTTAACCAATTCGAGGATGTCATGCTGAGTTGACATTCCCTTATCCTTTGCATACCACAGATGCAATTGTTTAGAAAGTTCTGATTTCGTGATGTCAGGACTTTCTTTTTTTGTTTCGCCTAATTTCTCAATGATGGATACTGGACGGGGTCCCCAATGCGGCATTTCTTCGCCCGTAGTGTTGTTCACCATTACTAGTACTGGAATAGCTTTCCCTCCATTGGTCAAGTACTTTTCCATGATATCCTCATTTTCATCGCGCAAAAGCATTTTTAACTCAATATTTTCTGAATACGCTGCTGCCTTAGCAATTACGGGCAGAATTTGAGCGGCATCACCACACCAACCTTCTGTAATTACATACCAGGTCCATTGACCTTTTACTTTATCTAATTTCTCTTTTAATTCGTCAGAAAGCTTATAAATTTTATCCCATTTCTTCATTCTTTGGATACTCATCTTTGTACTATCCATAAACGCTGGAATTTGATGGGGTCCAGTAACCTTATTATCTGCAAACAAGTCCACCACCATTTCTTTATATTCTGAATACGAAAAATAGCGTGATGCTTGTTGAATATCTTGTAGCTTTTCCAATTTTTGTGCTTTCATTTTACAAACTTACATCGTCAACTCAATGCCGGTTTGTAAGCCAGTATACATTACGAGTCTCCTATCCTACTTGTTGTGGTATAGGTCAGTTTGCCGACAAATATTAATTGACATCAGACCAATAACCATTTACCAAATCATTGAATGTAAATCCTTCAGAAAAACGCTTTTTTGACAATTGCTTAAACTCTACCAACGACCATAAAATCAACTCTTTCATAAAGTTTCTGTCCTGATCTGCTAAATCCGGACAATAGGCAATGACTAAGCGCTCTAAAGGAGAAATTCGGTCCATTTGGGTTTCATACTCCTCTTGGGTGTATTCATCTAACAATTCGAAATTGGATTCGTTCATAAACCAATTTACAATGTCATCGTAAGGTGTTTTCTCGTTTTCCTTGGTCAACTTCTGAATTTTTGGAAAACGTTCTAAGAACATGGTTTTAGCAGCCATTCCTATTAAAGTCTCGGCTACCATCACAGATCCTTCTTGCTCTCCTTCGTACACCAACTCTACCTTTCCAGTAATACTAGGAATCATCCCCATTAAATCACCAAAGCGAACTACCGTGGCTTTTTCTCCATTGGCCAAAGCTCTGCGTTCTGCGGTGCTCATCAGGTTTTCGAAAGCGGTAATACTCATTCTCGCACTAATGCCACTTTTTAAATCAATATACTCGCTAGAACGGGCGGCAAAACCAATTTGCTCCACCAATTCTTTAGCCAATTCAGGCACATGTACATCCACTACCCGATTTCCTTGCAATCCCGCTTCTTGCTGGGTAATGGTTTGCGCTATTTCAACGGTTTCGGGGTAATGTGTTAGAATTTGAGATCCAATTCTATCTTTTAACGGAGTTACAATACTTCCTCTATTGGTATAATCTTCGGGATTGGCAGTAAATACAAACTGTAAATCTACCGGCATTCGAAATTTAAATCCTCTAATCTGGATATCACCTTCTTCCAGTATGTTAAACAACGCTACCTGAATACGCGCTTGCAGATCGGGCAACTCATTTATAACAAAAATGCAGCGGTTAGCGCGTGGAATCATACCAAAGTGAATCACACGTTCATTGGCGTAACTCAACTTCATGTTAGCCGCCTTAATAGGATCTATATCCCCTATCAAATCAGAGATGGTCACATCTGGCGTAGCTAGTTTTTCATAAAACCGTTCGGAACGATGCAACCAAGAAATAGGTGTTTTATCTCCTTTTTCCTCAATTGTTTCTCTACCAAAAAGACTGATTGGATTTAACGGATCGTCATTAATCTCTGAACCTTCAATTACTGGAATGTATTCATCCAACAAATTCAGCATTAAGCGCGCTAAACGTGTTTTAGCCTGGCCTCTCAATCCTAAAAGATTGATGTTGTGTTGTGATAAAATAGCACGCTCCAATTCTGGAATAACGCTGTTTTCATATCCGTGAATTCCTTCAAACGAAGGCGTGTCATTTTGAATATTGGCGATTAAATTATCTCTAAGCTCTTGCTTAATGGTTTTGCTTTGGTAACCTGATTTTTTTAACGCACCTAAAGTGGTAATAGTCAATAATTCGCTCATTTATTTAATTCTTTTCTTTCTGTTCGTTTCGTAATCCTGAAATATCATTTCTCCCAATCCTTCTAATCCAGTAAAGAAAGCCTTACCCCTATTAGAAGCGGTAAACTCATCTACAAAGGCCTGTAAATACGGATCTCTAGCAATCATGAATGTGGTAATGGGAATATGTAGTTTTCGAGCCTGAGACGCCATATTGTAGCATTTCTCTACAATAAATTTATCTAGACCGTTACTATTTTTATAGTAGGTACCATCTGGCATTTTTACACAACTCGGTTTTCCATCGGTAATCATGAATATTTGCTTATTGGTATTCCGTTTTCTTCGGAGCAAATCCATCGCTAACTGCAATCCCGCCACCGTATTGGTATGGTAAGGTCCTACATTTAAGTACGGTAGCTCTTTAATGGAAATAGGCCAAGCATCGTTCCCAAAAACCAACACATCAATGGTGTCTTTGGGATAACGTGTGGTAATCAGCTCTGCCAAAGCCATAGCTACTTTTTTAGCAGGAGTGATTCGATCTTCTCCATATAAAATCATACTATGACTGATGTCAATCATAAGCACGGTACTCATTTGCGATTTGTGATGGGTATCCTCCACCACCAAGTCGTTCTCGGTTAATTGAAAGGAATCAAACCCGTGATTGATTTGCGCATTTTTCAGACTTTCGGTCATCGAGATGTTTTCTAATGCATCGCCAAATTGGTAATTTCTTAAATCACCCGTATGCTCATCTCCTTGGCCCACAATTTTGGTATTGTGGTTACCGGAACCGTTCTTTTTGATTTTACCAAAAATTTGATCCATAGCACCTTTTCTAATAGCACGTTCTGTTTTTCCCGTAATTCCAGAACCTTTGGTACCATCGGGTTTAATTTCATCTTTAATAAACCCCTTTTCTTTCAACTCGGCAATAAAATCCTCAATAGTGTAATTTTCATCGGTTAAGGAATACTCTTTATCCAATTCCCGAAGCCAATCCATCGCTTCATCAAAGTCGCCAGAAGTATGGGTAATCAACTCTTTGAAAATTTCAAACAACCGCTCAAAGGGAGTGGTTTCTGGAGCTTGATAGCTAGAAAATGAAAATCCTTTACGTTGATTATGTTGCGACATGCTTAAATTTGATTCGTTTATTTGCTCAAAGTAACAATAGCGGAACGGTTTTTTCAATGGATTTTGATTGTCAGAATTTATAGTTCCATTAAAAGAAGCACAACGAATTAAATTAGAAAATCATGAGAAAACTCGTACTATCATTACTGTTTACTAGCCTCCTGAGTTTTATACAAGCACAAGATGTATCGCGTGAAATTGAAGCCACTATACTTCCTTACAAAAAAGTGACAAACGGGGCGTTCTATCAGGTCATTACACTCTCCTCGCCTGATTGTTATGTGGAGTACTTGGAAGGTTTTGATTACGAATGGGGGTATGAGTATCGAGTAAAATTAAAAGAAATAACATTGGCTAATCCTCCTGAAGACGGCTCAAGTATTGAATACAAGCTACTGGAAATCATATCTAAAATAGCTGTGTCTGAAGAGTACACTTTTCCTTTGTTGCTTTCAAGAGATTTGTATTTAGGTCACGGACCTGATCAGGTAAGTAATTTCAAATACATTAATGATTCCACGTATTTATATATGAATGAAATAAATATCCAGTATGGGGAAAAAAATAAGAAGCTGTTTGATCAAATTGTATCCAATAACAAAGTGGTTCGAAGGCAATTTGAGTTTATTGATACCTATGATACCATAACCATCCGAATAAAATAAAAAAAATCCCGTCATTGCTGACGGGATTTCTCTCTCTCTCACCAGTTTTGTGATTAGCCTTGGTATGCTGTGTACATCCAAACCAACTTTTCTTGCTCACTGATGTAATCACTCATTAGTGAGTTTGTTCCTTCATCATCTGCTTCTTCACTTGCATCTAAAATTGCTCTTTGTTTAACGATTACTTTCTTAAACGAATCTAATACCGAAGAAACGGTTCCCTCGCTATCTGAAGTATTTATTACCGGAGTAATATCAGATTGCCCTAGATACTCCGAAAAACTATGCATCGGTGTTTCTCCTAATGTTAAAACCCTCTCTGCAATCTCATCAATTTTAATTTGTAAATCATTATATAACTCCTCAAATTTCACATGCAACTCAAAGAATTTGTTTCCTTTAATATTCCAGTGAAAACCTCTCACATTCATATAAAAAATTTGGTAGTTGGCTAACAAGTCGTTTAATTGATTGGATACCTCTAACGATTGCGCTTTATTTAATCCTATGCTGTTCATAATAGTATGTTTTATGTTTCTATTTACGTTTTTTACTTGGCAAAGTTGCAGTATCTTGTAGTATTACTAAAATTAATTCAATTACAAAATCAATTACTACAATAGCTTTTACTAATACATCAAGCAATTCCATCATCTAACCTTATTCCCTCCTAGTAGCTCTGCTGCTTCCATCACCACTAAGCGCGCTTTATCATCAAACTGGTGCACCAAATCTTTTAAGGCGGTGAGTCGATTACGTTCAACGGTAATAAAGATAACGTCCTTTTTTTCGTTTACTGACAAATCTTGTCCACTGACTAATGTGCCTCCCAATCCAAACGTAGCGGTGATTTCTTGACTTAATTCACTTAGGTTTTTATGCGAAGAAATATGAACCTGTCTCTTATACACATCTGACGCTGCCGACGATCTACTCTGTGTAG
>CAJXPI010000004.1 GCA_913057875.1 uncultured Flavobacteriales bacterium | reverse complement strand
CGAGATGCTCAGGAGTCTCGTGGGCTCGGAGATGTGTATAAGAGACAGGTATACTCCCAATATAGATAGTGTTTCGAATAGTTACATTGCTTATGAAGGTGAAGTGAAAATTACAAGTATTAATACACTAAGAACGCAGGTTCAGGGATCATTTTCTTACAAAGCTGCAAACGCAACTATTTTAGATACCATTCACGTAACCCAGGGAGTCCTAAAAAATATTCCGATTAGATAGAATTTTTATACTTGTAGCTCACCTAATCCTTGCCGCAACACTTCAAAGGAGTCATCCTCTACTAGTACAACTGTTGAAGCTATGTTGTTTCCATAACCTCCGTCAATTACAATATCTACTTGATCTTTGAATCGGTCAAAAATCATTTCTGGATCCATCGTATATTCTAACAATTCATCCAAATCTATAACTGAGGTGGTTACAATTGGGTTTCCCAGTTCTTCTACTATGGCCTGTGGAATTTGATGATCAGGTACACGAATTCCTACTTCTTTCTTTTTGGTATTAAACACCTTCGGAACATTGGTGTTAGCTGGTAAAATGAATGTAAACGCTCCAGGTAGAGATTTTTTTAAAACTCTAAATACCGTATTTGAAATGGGACGCACAAAGGAGGAAAGATGGCTTAAGTTATGGCAAACAATAGCTAGATTGGCCTTTTTTGCTGCAGTACCTTTTATTCTGGCTACGCGTTCTATGGCTTTCGGCTGAGTGATATCGCAGCCCACCCCATACACAGTATCCGTTGGGTATATTATTACCGCCCCATTTTTTAGTTCCTTTACAATTTCGCCAACAACCTTTGGGTCTGGTTTATCTGGATGCAATCTGATGTATTTTGCCATAGTACCATTTCTATGACTACAAAGGTATCCTACTTTTCGTAACTACCTAAATCAGGAGGGGTTCCTCGAGCGTCCCCTTTTAAGTCAAGTAATAGGGTGTCGGTTATCGAAATGTTCCCCTTATTTAAAGCTCTGGAAGAATCGTGTAGTAGAAAATCATTGTTATATGGGTCCTCAAAAAGTGGATTGTTATACCCAAACGGGGTGGAAGGGTTCAAAACCATATTCGAAAACTTACCAGTTAATCCAGGATGTAGCGTATCTTTTTTAGTTCGAAGAACACAGTGATCAAAAATGTAATTGAACTGCGCAGTACTGTTTGAATCTGTACTTAACTCTTCATCAGAAGTACCATAAATAATAGTATTTAGAAATTCTACATTTAAATCTCCAGCTACTTCTAACTGACCTCCTCCTGAAGTAGGTAAATAAAAATAATTTGTCATTAAAACAGATTCATCTGACCTGCTGCTAGGCCAGTAATTGGCTATGGTAGAATGTCTAAAAGAATGGGTTCCTGCACCTTGAAGTCCCACTAAAATATTTCCCGAATTGGTTACTAAAACATTATCGGCTTGAATATTATGGTTTCTAACTAACATGCCCAATCCACCGCTGTTTTTAATAACCGTATTAAACATTTTCACCTTATTGTTTGCCAATTGAGGTACCCCGTCTAAGTAAAATTCCTCTGCTTGAATGCCAATAAATGGATTTTTAATAATCGCGTTATTAAAGGTGTGATCAGCGGGTCCTTCATTTAAAATAATACGATCCCATTGACCTGGAATATCATCAAAACCAGCTTCTAAACGCGTCCCCTGAAAAACGACTTCATTACCCAACTCTCCGTTGACATTCAAGGTGGAACCTCGGTAGGCCCATAATCCGGATTGATCATAAAAGTGTAGCTGCGTTCCAGCTTTAATATTAAGAGTTATTGCTGAATCAATCATTAAAAAACCAAAAATGACATGGGGTTTATCGTTGGGCAAATCTATCACTGAACCCACAGGGAAATAATCAGGATAGTCGCTAATGTGAGAAATAGGAGGTAAGCCATTAATGTAAAGGTTGGGTTTATAATAATACGCATTTTGCCCCCAAGCAGTTAAAATGACACTTTGCGCATTGCCGTTGGTGGTGAACTGCATTTCTTCAATAATTTCAAAAGGATTATTTTCATTACTAGGATCCACGGTGACCTCCACAAAAACAAACATGCTGTCGTTTGCTAATATTTCGATATTGTTGAATTGGGTGCCTGGCTGCCCGTTAACGTTCATTCTAAATATGGAACTATTTCCTCCTCTTAAAGAAATCTTAGAAATAGTAACTGTTCCAGGATTATTATTATAGATTAAAATTCTTTTGGTGGTTGAACCTAAAGTGCTAAAAACGGTATCAAATTTAAGCGTGTCTACACTAAAGGCTAGCTTATCACTAGGGTTATTCGAGAATTTCTCCTTTTTACAAGAAACCGTGATAATTAGGAATCCCAATAGAAGTATGGATAGTATTTTTTTCATCAATTGTGTTGCTGCAAATGTAATCAGGGATTCCATACGGTAAAGGTTTAAAAATATTGTTTTACTCCCTAACTTTTCTGTTGTTCACAATGGAGTGTAAATAACTGCAAGAAAGATTTTTAATAAAATTCGGATATCTATTGGAATTGAGTATATTTGCAGCCCGAAATTGAGTTGGCCTTACCAACTAGCTCAAGGGGTAAAATTAAGAATAGAACAAAAAAATTATATAAGATGAAAAAAGACATTCATCCAAGTGAGTACAGATTAGCAGTGTTTAAAGACATGACCACTGAAGATACTTTTTTAGGTAAAACCACTGCAAATACTAAAGATACTATTGTTTGGGAAGATGGAAATGAGTATCCTCTAATTAAATTAGATATCTCTGACAAATCTCATCCATTCTACACTGGTAAAATTCAATTCGTTGATACGGCTGGTAGAATTGACAAGTTCAAGAACAAATACGCGAAATTCAACAAGAAATAAGAATTCGCAAGACTATATTGAGAAGCCCCATTCATTTGAATGGGGCTTTTTTTGTGCATAAAAAATTTAAGTAATTGACCTCGGTTTAGCTTGCATAGCTCTTGGGTTTACTACATTTGAAAAAAATGAAATACGCATGAACATTATATTATTTGATGGAGATGTTAGATCTCAATTATTACCCCTTACATACACACGTCCAGTAGGAAATTTAAGGGTTGGAATACTGACCATAAATGAAAAGTGGGAGAAAACGCTGAGTGCAAAAGTTTCATACGCTACTGAAGATTATTTGGCTACCAAATTCCCAATGAACGTAAGTGGCGATAACTTAATGATTCATGGTGGTTTATGCCCAGAAAAGAAGTTGTGTGATGCTATTTCTAAGCTTCAAATAGGAGAGCGTTTAGTTAAGGCGGGGCAAACTTTGGCTGCCAGGGTAAAAGAAGAGGGAATCTTTGAATTTTTGGATTCCACTTATGCATTTGAAAGAGATGAAGAATATACCAATGATGTTTTGCTTATTGAGCATCCATGGGATTTGTTTTCCAAAAATGCCAAGGCCATGCAAATTGATTTTGATTTGGTTACCGAAGGGAGAGAATCACAACCTATATCCTCATCCAATATCTTAATTGGAGATCAAATATTTTTAGAAAAAGGAGCCGTTGTGGAAGGGGCTACCTTAAACTCTAAAACTGGACCTATTTATATTGGTAAAAATGCCGAGGTGATGGAAGGCTCTTTGGTTAGAGGTGGATTAGCCCTCTGTGAACATGCAGGATTAAAAATGGGCGCAAAAGTGTATGGAGCAACCACCATTGGACCACATAGTAAAGCAGGGGGAGAAATTAGTAATTCTATTATATACGGATATTCTAATAAAGGACATGATGGTTTTATTGGAAACACGGTAATTGGAGAGTGGTGTAATTTAGGTGCGGATACCAATACCTCTAATCTTAAGAACAACTACGCCAAGGTACGTTTATGGAATTATGATACCGGAAGATTTGCCAATACAGGATTACAATTTTGCGGTTTAATAATGGGTGATCATTCAAAATCAGGTATTAATACGATGTTTAATACGGGAACAGTGGTAGGCGTAAGTGCCAATGTTTTTGGCGGAGGATTTCCACGTAACTTCATTCCTTCATTTGCATGGGGTGGGGCAGCTGGAATGATTGAGTTTAGATACAATAAAGCCGCTGAGGTAGCGGTGGCAATGATGGGGCGCAGAGGATTAGCTTATGATGAGGTAGAAGAAAATATTATCAAAACCATTTTTGACAATACTGCCATTTATCGTAAGAACCTAAAATAATTCGGACAGAATTACCGAAGAGGGTGACGTATTGATAGCTAAATTCATTTGGCATCACTATTGACTTTCCGCAAATAGCTTTTTTTTTATAGGAATTGCTAACAAAAAGTAGACACACATGAATTTAGATATATTAGGATTAAGTGGCGTTATAGATCAGGACACAGAATTCATTCCTTTGTTTTCGAAAGATGATGAGAATAGAATGAATAATGAGAAGGTTCCAGAATCGCTTCCCGTTTTACCATTAAGAAATAATGTTTTATTCCCTGGAGTAGTTATTCCAATTACGGTGGGTAGAGACATGTCTTTAAAATTAATTGAGG
Organism: uncultured Flavobacteriales bacterium; assembly: GCA_913057875.1. Lineage (GTDB taxonomy): Bacteria > Bacteroidota > Bacteroidia > Flavobacteriales_G > Salibacteraceae > CAJXZP01. Next base: position 32,574 of record CAJXPI010000004.1, on the reverse strand, counting down.
ATGTCATGAATAGCACCAAAACTATTGGTGTGGTAGCTCAGAAAGATCCGAAAACCGAAAACCCAACTTCAGATGATTTAAATGAAGTAGGAACTGTGGCGCGCATTATTAAAATGCTTAAAATGCCGGATGGTAGTAAGACGGTTATTATTCAAGGTCAACGCAGATTTCAAATTATGGATATGGTTCAAACAGAACCGTATTTTATAGCAAACGTTAATGCATTACCCGCGGAAACAATTACCGAGGATAAACGATTTGATGCCCTTATTGATTCAATAAAAGAATTAGCTAATCGCATCATTAGTGAATCTCCAAATATTCCGTCTGAAGCTTCGGTGGCTATTAAGAATATTGAGAGTCCTTCCTTTTTAGTAAATTTTATTGCGAGTAATTTAGACCGTACAGTTGATATTAAACAAGACCTATTAAGCACCTTGGATTTGATGGTCCGTGCGGAGAAATTGCTGGAAATCTTAACAGAAGAACATCAAATTTTAGAATTAAAGAATGATATTCAAAGTAAAGTTAAGGTTGATATTGATAAACAACAGCGAGAGTATTTCTTGAATCAACAAATGCGTCAGATTCAAGAAGAGTTAGGAGGTAATCCAGTTGATCAAGAATTACAGGATTATAAAAAACGCGCGAAAAGCAAGAAATTCCCTAAAAAGGTTCAAGAAACTTTCGACAAGGAATTGGCTAAATTGGAACGGTTAAATCCATCTGGAGTTGAATATTCTGTTCAATCTAATTACATTGATACTATTTTAGAATTGCCGTGGGAAGAATACACTAAAGACAATTTTGATTTAAAACGTGCCACTAAGGTATTGGATCAAGATCACTTTGGCTTAGAAAAAGTAAAGGAGAGAATATTAGAGCATTTGGCTGTTTTAAAAATCAAAAAAGACATGAAAGCGCCTATTCTTTGTTTGGCAGGCCCTCCAGGAGTTGGTAAAACTTCTTTGGGTAAAAGTATAGCCAAGGCTTTAGATAGAAAATACGTTCGAATGTCTTTGGGTGGTTTACGTGATGAAGCGGAGATTAGAGGTCATCGTAAAACCTATATCGGAGCAATGCCCGGACGTGTAATTCAAAGTTTGAAAAAAGCAGGATCATCTAATCCAGTATTCATTTTGGATGAAATTGATAAGGTAGGACATGGAGCTCATGGAGATCCATCATCTGCTTTATTAGAAGTACTAGATCCAGAACAAAACGCTACTTTCTACGATAATTTCGTGGAGATGGATTACGATTTGTCAAAAGTAATGTTTGTAGCTACTGCTAATAATTTGGCAGCTATTCAACCTGCTCTACGTGATCGTTTAGAAATCATTGAAGTGAACGGTTATACGGTTGAGGAAAAATCTCAAATCGCTAAAAAACATTTAATTCCAAAGCAATTAAAAGAGCACGGTATTTCTAAAGATCAATTTCAAGCACCAAATAAGACAGTGGTGAAATTGGTAGAAGAGTATACTAGAGAGTCAGGTGTGCGTAACCTAGAGAAACGTATCACTAAGTTGATTCGTCAAACGGCTAAGCATATTGCTTTAGAAGAGGAGTATGATACGGAAATCAAACCAGAAGATTTAAAGGGAATCATTGGTCCGGGACATGCAAGAAACAAATATGAAGGTAATGATATTGCCGGTGTAGTTACTGGATTGGCTTGGACTTCTGTAGGTGGTGATATTCTATTTATTGAAACCTCTTTAACGCCAGGTAAAGGTCAAATTACCTTAACCGGTCAGTTAGGTAGTGTGATGAAAGAATCAGCTACTGTAGCCATGCAATATTTAAAAGCACATGCTGCTGATTTAGGTCTAGAACCTGGGGTTTTTGATAGATGGAATGTGCATTTGCACGTACCAGCAGGAGCAATTCCTAAAGATGGGCCATCGGCAGGTATCACAATATTCACCGCCTTAGCGTCCTTATTCACTCAGCGTAAGGTGAAGAATAAAATGGCGATGACGGGTGAGATTACCTTAAGAGGAAAAGTACTTCCAGTAGGAGGAATAAAAGAAAAGATATTAGCCGCAAAAAGAGCGAATATTAATACCATCGTTTTGTGTGAAGATAACCGTCAGGATATTGAAGATATTGATGATAGATATTTGAAAGGCTTAAGCTTTCACTTTGTAGAAGATATGAGTCAAGTAATGGACTTTGCCTTATTATCAACTAAAGTGAAAAATCCAATTCAATTAATGAAAAAGGAAGAGAAAAAATAAATCGATAGGTTTGGATATACTTAAGGCGGAGAGGGTAACTTCTCCGCTTTTTTATTGGAATGAAAGTGCCCTTGGTAAGGTGATAATTTCCTCGGGGTTAAATTTATCCCCGGTCCATTGGTGTTCTAATACACCTTTATTTACATGAAAAATAGTAGGGAAGCTTCCAGACACTATTCGCATAAACTCTTGATCTGGGAAAACTACGTAAGGAAAGTCCAAGTTGTTATCCTTAACATATTTCTTTACATTTTCTTCGTACCCATAAAAGACTAAATAGGTTGGTAAAATATCATTGGTGTTTTGAATCACTTTTAGTTTTTGTATGGCTAAATGACAATGAGGACATTTAGGACTCACAAAAAACACTAACAGATTTTCATTTTGAAAATCAATAGGGTTGCCAGTTAATTCTAGGTTAGGAATTACATCTAAATCAATTTTGACATTAAGTCTTTCAGATGGATCTGGTTGAATATAAAATGGAGCGAAAATTAGAACTACAGCGGTTGAAAAAATAATAGAACCTGCAAGAATTTGCCTTGGCTTAGTGTAAGTTTTAGGAGTCTGTGTTTTTATTAGAAATAAAGTAATTCCAATTAAAACAAGGTTTTTCAAAATGGACCAATAACTATTAAGTTCAATTAATTGTCCCGTACAGCCACAATCATTTTGATTACCATGAAGAATTAAGTAAACAATTAAATAAACGGTTAGTGCAACCAAAACTACCAAGGAGATTAAAAGTGTTTTTTTTGAATTGAATTTTAAAAGGATTAAAGTTCCTAGTAATACCTCTGAAAAAACAATTAATCGAGCAAATATAGGAGCACTATACCAATTTGATAGGTCCTGATTCACTAAAAGGTTCTCAAAGGTTTCTATGGGGAAAAGTTTAGCTATTCCAAATACTAAAAAGATTAATCCAAGAGTAAAACGCAATGCGGAAATCATAAAAAAAAACAAAAAAAAAATGCCAAAGTATGACTTTGGCATCTAAATAATTTAATTCAGACTATAGAGAACAAGATCCTCCAGCCTGAGAATAGGTTGTGTTAAATACTTCACAAGCCGCTTCTGCATCATCCTTTTTAGCTTTAGGAATTGAATAAGTTTCATTTCCTATTGATGTGCTAGTGCAAGTACATGTATAATCTTTTTTACATGATGTAGTTAGACCAATGGCAAAAACAGCCACTGCTGATAAGGTCAACAATTTTTTCATTTCGAGTTGTTTTTAGTTATATAAAAAATTAATTGCAGCAATTATAGAATATTTAGCCTTTTAAAAAAGTATAAGTTGGTGAAAATGTCAATTTAATTTTTACCAACTTGATTACCATGAAATTATATTCCGGTAATTGATTCCAGCTTAAACATAAAGGGTTGTAAGTGTTTTTTTCAGGAAATAATATTCCGAATCCGAAATATCTAGGTGGGTCACAATTCGCAACTTGCGTGGTCCCATACTGGAGATTAAGATTCCTTTTTCTTTCAGAGCTTGAGTTATTTGGGAATCATTAAATTCTTTTTGAGGTTCAAAAATGACAATGTTGGTTTCTACTGGCGTGACAGATTTAATCCATGGCAAATCAAGCAAGGTATTTTCAATTTCCTTCGCATTTTTATGGTCCTCATGTAATCTTTCTATATGATGGTCAAGCGCGTAAATTCCTGCCGCTGCTAAAATTCCTGCTTGACGCATTCCTCCGCCAAAAACTTTTCGGTAGCGCTTCGCCCTATGAATGTCTGCTATTGATCCAAGAAGTATAGAACCCACCGGTGCTCCTAGACCTTTTGATAAACAAATGGAAATAGTATCGAACAACTCTCCGTATTGTTTGGGCGATTGATCATTGGCTATCAGCGCATTAAATAATCTAGCACCATCAAGGTGAAATTTTAAATCATGTTGGTCGCACACCGTCTTAATTTCTTTTAATGGTTTAATATCCCATGTAGATCCACCACCCTTATTACACGTATTTTCAACGGATACTAATCTAGAAATTGGCTTATGGATGTCATCAGGATATATTAATTGTTCTACGTTATGTGCAGAAAACTGACCCGATGGAGTTGTAATCAAACTGGTGGAGCACCCTGCGTTTAATCCAATACCACCACCTTCATACTGGTAAATATGTGAGAGATTATCACATATTATATCCTCACCAGGCTGGGTATGGACTTTAATGGCAATTTGATTAGACATGGTTCCTGATGGAACAAAAAGAGCGGATTCCATAGCAAACATTTCAGCAGCCTTTTTTTCTAACAGATTGATAGTGGGGTCTTCTCCAAAGACATCATCACCTAAAGGTGCTTCAAACATGGCTTTCTTCATTGCGGATGTGGGTTCAGTGACCGTATCACTTCTTAGGTCTATAAATTGCTTTTTCATCTCTATAATATTGGGTTTCAAATTTAGGGTATTCGATAATAATTGGTCAGGAAAAAGGGTGTTTATTGAGCTGTTATTGTGATGTTTGATTTACAAACATTTAGCCGTGAATTAGTTCATGAATGAATAACCTTAAATTAATCTGTATTATCCGTTTTTAATAGTACTTTTGCCGCTCAAAATTTAAAGAATGCAATCAATAAGAAACATAGCAATTATTGCTCACGTAGATCACGGGAAAACTACATTGATGGATAAAATTATCCATGAGTGTGAGGCAATGGGTGATCACAAGGAAACTGGTGATTTAATTTTAGATAACAATGACCTTGAGCGAGAGCGAGGAATTACAATCGTTTCTAAAAACGTATCGGTAAATTATAAAGACGTAAAAATTAACCTAATTGATACTCCTGGTCACGCGGATTTCGGAGGAGAGGTTGAGCGTGTATTAAAAATGGCCGATGGTGTATTACTTTTGGTAGATGCATTTGAAGGGGCAATGCCTCAAACACGTTTTGTTTTAAGTAAAGCCTTAGAGCTTGGACTTAAACCTATCGTTGTAGTAAACAAAGTAGATAAGGAAAACTGTACTCCTGATGTGGTTCACGAACAAGTTTTTGATTTGATGTTTAACCTTGAAGCTACAGAAGATCAATTAGATTTTACTACGCTTTACGGTTCTTCAAAAATGGGTTGGATGAGTACTGATCATAATAATAAGACTGATAATATTCGTCCGTTATTAGATGCGATTATTGATGTGATTCCAGAATCTCCTTACAGAGAAGGAACTCCTCAAATGCAAATTACTTCTTTGGATTTCTCTTCATTTGTTGGTCGTATTGCAATTGGTCGTGTATTTAGAGGTGATTTAGAAGAAGGTAAGGATTACATTCTTTGTAAACGTGACGGAACAAAGAAAAAGGTTAGAATTAAAGAACTGCACGAATTTGTTGGTCTAGGAAAAGCAAAGATCTCAAAAGTACGTTCAGGTGATATTTGTGCCGTTGTAGGTATTGATGGTTTTGAAATTGGTGATACTATTGCAGATGCCAACGAGCCGGAAGAGATGAAACGAATTGCTATTGATGAACCAACTATGAGTATGTTGTTCACCATTAACAATTCACCGTTCTTTGGTAAAGAAGGAAAGTTTGTTACTTCTCGTCACTTAAGAGATCGTTTATTTAAGGAAACTGAGAAAAATTTAGCTTTAAGAGTTGAGGAAACAGACACGGAGGATAAGTTCAACGTTTTTGGTAGAGGAGTACTTCATTTATCTGTTCTTATTGAAACCATGAGAAGAGAAGGGTATGAGCTTCAAGTAGGTAAACCACAAGTAATCGTTAAAGAAATTGACGGTGTTAAATGTGAGCCGTATGAAATCATGGTAATTGATGTTCCTGAGGAGTCAGCAAGTAAAGCAATTAACTTGGTAACTCAACGCAAGGGTGACCTAATGATTATGGAGCCTAAAGGTGATTTACAGCACCTAGAATTCTATATTCCTTCTAGAGGTATTATTGGGCTTAGAAACTTGATGCTGACAGCAACCGCAGGTCAGGCTATTATGACCCATAGGTTTAAGGAGTTTGCTCCGCATAAAGGTGATATTGTAGCTCGTAGTAAGGGAGCTTTCATTTCTATGGAACAGGGAGCATCTACTGCATTTGCGCTTAACAAATTACAAGATAGAGGTACATTCTTTGTTGAATCCGGTGATGTTATTTATAAAGGACAAGTAGTAGGTGAACACTCAAGAGATAATGATTTAGAAATTAACTTGGTTAAAGGAAAACAATTAACCAATATGCGTAAATCAGGTACGGACGATGCAATGAAAATTGCACCAAAAATTCAGTTCTCTTTAGAGGAAGCTATGGAATACATTAAGGATGATGAGTATTTAGAAATTACTCCAATGAACCTTAGAATGCGAAAAATTAAATACTAGATATATTTATTACTCAAAAGAAATCCGATGAAGACCTTCATCGGATTTTTTTTTTGTACAATTTTCTACTCTCTTCTTGTATAGACCATAAGGCCTTTTGTGTTATTATTAATCTGGTAAACGATATACATTTGGCCTAGGCCTTGGTCGCAGGCTAGAAACATTTCAGCTTGCTTATTCTTCATGCTTTCCCAACCCTCAAAGGTAAACGGTTTAACTTTTTGCGAGGTATACAATAGGTTTTCACAGCTGTAACTAGTAAAAATCATGGGCGGTACAAAAGAACCTAAAAGATTCCTTTCCGTGTCTTTACAAATAACATCTCCTTCACTGATTCGTAGACTTAAATCTTTACCAAAATGAAGCGTATTGTCTTTTTTGCAATTGTTGGTATTTACCCATATTGATCTCCATTGCTTGGTTTTAGTTCCAGACATCTCGTATTCTTCTAAGGAATTGGTCAGTTTCCATGAGGTATTGGCAAGCAATCCCATATTATTCGCTTCTACAGATTGAATCGTTCTGCCCTCCATTGGAAGAGTTATGGTAGGGTATTTACCATCTTCTACATCCCTTATATTCCAATTACTGGTGTCATGCTTTTGAACAAAAATATAATAAGTTCCTTCTTCAAATATTTGAGGGCTTTCAAATTCACCGATTAAATCGGAACTCATAGTAGCTAAAACATTGTGACCTGTCAGCCAATCTTCAGGACTTTCAAATATTTCAATTTTTGCACTGGCTACAGGATTTTTGTTTATATCTAAAACCGTACCTTGAACTTCGTGTTTCTCGGTTTTTGAACATCCTTGAATAAAAATGGATCCAAAAACAATGGCATAGGTTAAGAAACCTAGTGATGTTTTTCTTGCTATTCGCATGGTGGTGTGTTTAGTACCAACAATTTTACAGGATAATTAAAGTAAAAGATTTTAACAGAAATGCATAATGTATTACTATAAGTTCAAGTAATCAAGGTGTTACGTATAAAGGGTAAATGCTTTAACTAAACGTTCAAGTAAAACTATCGTGTTCTGGAATAGACTTCAAGAACTTGCAAATTGTTGTCATTTACGTAATGTACGTAAACTTCAGGATTTGAATTTGAACAGGTCAAATACATATTTGCATTACGTGCTTCCATTTTTGGCCAACCCGAAAACTCAAATTCTTTAACCGCAATTGCGGTTAACGGTAAATTTTGACAACTAGACGAATTGAAAATTAAAGGCGGGATAAATGTTCCGATAATATTTCTTTCTTCTCCTGAACATACAAAATCACCTTCTGAAATACGCATTGATAGGTCTTTATTAAAATAAATTGCATTGTCTCTTTTGCAATTATTGGCACCGCCCCAAATCGACTGCCATTCTTTAGCAGTTGCTCCAGGTTTTGTAAACTCCCGATGAATATTTGTGAGTTTCCAAGAAGTGTTAGCCATTGTTGACATATTATTATAATCCACCATATGGGTGCTTCCTGCTTCTTCAGGCATGGTTAGCTTTGGGTAAATACCTTGTTCCACTTTTCTAATTTCCCAATTGCTGGTATCGTACTTTTCTATAAAAATATAATATTCACCCGCATCGTAAATAGGTTGCGTTTCAAATTGGCCAAATACATCGGTGGTCATGGTGGCCACAACGTTATGACCGGTTAACCAGTCTTCAGCCGAGTTGAAGATTTGAACTCTTGCTCCTGCGACACTCCTATTAGACGCGTTTACGACCGCACCTTTAAAAGCGACAAGTTCTTCTTTTTTAGAACATGAAGAAAACGTTAGCAAAGTAGAAATTGCAGCGAGAAATAGTAGTTTGAATAGTACCCCAGTTTTCATGATGCAATGTTAGGTTACAGTAGGAAATCCCAAAAGAATTTCATCCCAAGCATTGCAATTATGACACAATTATTTTAATTATTTGGTCAAGGTGTGTTTGTGTTACTATAGTTGGTTGAAATTTAATGCTTTGTATGATAGAAAAAGGGATGTTTTTTCACAGGGCATTTGAGATAACAGATCTTATATTTGAATGATTAGTCTTCAATTTAACTAATTGTGATAAATCGGAAAAAAATGATTCCTGAGGCAACCTTTATTTATGAATTTACATCGTACTAGAGAATCTGAAAATTAGAATGACAGAGGAAGAATTAATAAAAGCGTGCTTAGAAAAAAATGCTCGTGCTCAGAAGCTGTTGTTTGAAACCTATTCACCCCGTTTAATGGGAGTTTGTTTGAGATATGCTGAGAATAGGGATGAAGCAAATGATATGCTCCAAGATGGATTCATAAAGATCTTTCAAAAGTTAGAGTCATATAGTAGTTCAGGTTCCTTTGGAGGCTGGGTTCATCGTACCATGTCAAATACCTGTTTAGACGTCATTCGTAAAAACAAGAAATATAAGTTTGGGGTGGATTTGGAAAAAGCCGAGGGTGAAGTTCACGAAAATGAGAGTGCATTTTCGGAAATTCGAACTAAGGAGTTACTAAATTTGATACAAAAGTTGCCTGATGGATACCGTGTAGTATTCAACATGTTTGCTATAGAAGGTTATGGCCACAAGGAAATTGCAGATCAACTTGACATTACTGAGAACACATCTAAATCGCAATATAGAAAGGCGCGGTTATGGCTACAGAAAGAATTAATAGAATTAGATAAAATACAATCATAAGGTGAAAGAAAACGATATAATAAAAGAGCTTTTTAAAGAGCGATTTGAGTCTTTTGAAGTCCCTGTGGATCCAAAAGTGTGGAGTGGTATTGAGTCCTCTTTAGGTAATGTAGCGCCTTCAACGGGTGTTTCTTCGCTTTCTACAAAAGCCGTTATTGGATTAGTTGTGGGAGCCACCGTTGTAGCAAGTATTGGTGCTGTTTCACTTTTTAATACTGCTGATCCCATGGAAAATATCACAGAGGTAGTTTCTTCTGTAAATAATAAAGAGTTAGTGACCAAGGAACTTTTTCCGAAACAAGAGGAAAGTGTGAATGAAATTTCAACAGCTCCGATGATCAAGGAAACAGTTTCTGTACCTGCGGTTGTAAAAAAGTCAGAAATCTCTAATTTATCTCAGTCATCAGGTAAGAAAGAAGAAAAGGCTACTAAGGTTGAAATAGAGGAAAATGAGATTACCCAAGGAAAAATTTTGGAGCGTGAAAGTGCTGCAGTTTTACAGGAAGATGAGCAGTTACGTAATCCCATTTCAACGGAAGTAGTTAGTCAAGCTCCTGCTACAATTGATATTTCGGAGCAGTCAAGAGCTCAGGCTTATCCTGCCGGTGGAGTAGCACCATTAAATGTTTCCTTTAGTTCGATAGGGGAAGTAGAGGAGATAAAATGGAAATTTGACGATGGAACGGAAAGTTCAGAGTTAAACCCTGATCATGAATTTGAAAACCCAGGAGTTTATTTTGTTACAATGCTCGCAAAATTGAAAGATGGAACGGTAGTAATGGATAAAGCGGTAGTTGAGGTTAAAGAAGCTGCGATACTGAAGGATGAACTAGAATCGGAATCTTCATCCATAGGTACAATAGGTAATTACTTCACTCCAAATGGAGATGGTGAGCACGATGAGTTCATAGTGAATGTTCAAGGCGTACAGTCTTATTCGATTTCAATATATGCTGTTAATGGTCAACTAGTCTATACGAGTAACGATCCCAATAAAGGCTGGAATGGCAACGATTTATCGGGGAATAGAGTAATGGATGGCACCTATTACTACATGATTAATGCCATTGGGGAGGATCAAAAAGTATATTCTCCAAAAGGTTATTTAACCGTTACCGGAGGGTTTTAAATAGTATTACTCGGTGAGAAAATACATTTTTCAAAAAAATGTATGGGTACAAAAAAAGGCCGGAAAGAATTTTCTTTCCGGCCTTTCTTTTTTATTGTTTGCTGTTATTCAAATAAAGAATCAGAAACCGTTCCTCCCATTTGAATGGTTTCAACTTTCATTTCTAAAACTTGTCCTGCATTATCTTCAATTATCGTTGAAGGGTACATAATTCCATCTTGTTCTTTGTAGTCACTATATGAACTCGTGCTTGTCATCGGACCTTGTGGAGTATCTTGAGTAGCTACGGAGGAAACTTTAAATCCGGTACTAATGTCATAAAAGTTATATGATTTATTACCTTCATAATCAAGTATTTCCATTTTGTATGCCATAACACCATTTACTTCTTCAATATGCAGTAAACTTGTGTTTTCAACTGTAAAATTCAACTCTTCAAAATAAGAAGCATCTGCTAAATAGGTCGCCACTTCTTCAGCCGTCAGTTCCTTTTCACCCATCATTCCAGAAGCTGAACCTGTGGCGCCATTAATTTTTACTGTTTGTAAGTTCATTGCTCCACTTTTTACAGTCATCAAGAATTTATCAGATCCTTTCATTGCCATTCTTAATTCGATTGGCATACCTTGCATGGAGCTTAGCATGGTAACATCTTTAGCCTGAACTGACTTTAACTTCTCAGCTCCACCAACTGCATTAATATAGGCTTCCGTAACCGATATGGAAGTTACACCTTCAGGAATTGCCTTTACATCAGCAACTGGATTTCCAAAAGCATCGTAATAATTTATTTTACCATCCTTGTTGAATTTTTTCAAAGTGGATGCTACTTCTTCTTTGTTTCCAACAACAACGATATGAGCATTCTCTGGACGCAGATATTTCTTAGCCATTTCCATGACGTCCTCAGAGGTCACCGCTTGAAGTTTCTCTAAATATGTGGCGTAGTAATCTGCTGGTAAATTATAACGCGCTGTATTTAGTGCAAAACGAGCAACAGTTTGTGAGCTCTCTAAAGAACGGGCAAAACCTCCATTCATATAGTTCTTTACGTTTTGTAATTCTTCCGCTCCAACGGGCTCGTTCATTAAACGCTTCATTTCGAAAATAAACTCAGTAACGGCACTATCAGTTACTTCGTTACGAACTTCTGCTCCTGCGTAGAAGTCGCCTACTAATTCATCTTTCGAAAGTCTAGAGTAGGCTCCATACGTATAAGCTTTGTCTTCACGTATGTTTTGGATTAAGCGTGCCATAAATCCAGAACTACCTAAAATAGCATTCATTACGCTAGCTTTAATTGCATCATCAGAACCTGGTTTCAAGTTTACTGGGTAAACCACACTAACTGTTGATTGCACAGCGCCAGGTTTGTTTACAAAATCAACCTGGGTTGTAGCTGGTTCAACTGGAGTGTCAAATTTCACGGTTGGAACATCTCCTTTTGTCCAAACCCCAAAGTTCTCCTCAACTAAAGGTAAAGCTTCTTTTTTGGTGATATCTCCTACAATAATTAAGTAAGATACGTTTGGCTTGAAATAAGTATTGTAAAATGACTTACACATTTCGGGCGTAAGACTTTCAACAGTTTCGCTAGTTTCTACCTCCCCGTACGGATGAGATTTTCCAAAAGTAACTACTGAACTTACGTTTGATGACATAGCTCCAGGGTCAGATGCGTTTGCCATTAAACCTGAAAGTGTTTGTTTCTTCATTTTTTCCAACTCTGCCGCTGGGAATGTTGGATTTAAAATAACATCACTTAATAAACTAAGCGTTGTTTCCTTATGTTTGGATAAAGAACTAGCAAATCCCCCGTAAGAAGAAGTAGAAACTCGAGCACCAATAAAATCAACTTCTTCGTCAATTTGAGCTTTTGTTTTTGATGAAGTTCCCGACATTAATGCACTACCCATCATGTTTTGTAGGCCTGCGTTTTCACCTTCGGAAACTACACCACGATTAACAAATAATTGCCATGATACTTTTGGCGTTTTATGATTTTCTACAAGAAATACCTGTAACCCATTTTCTAAGGTAAAGGTTTCATAGTTTCCTAATTGAATTTTAGGAGCAGGTCCAGGTGCTGGAGCCTTTGTTCTGTCAACTTGCGCCATTCCAACCGAGGTCAACAATAGCGTAAACATTACTAAAACTAAATTTTTCATTGTCATTTTCTTTTTCATCGTTCCTAATATTTAGCTATTGTTTTGGTAAATAATAAAGAACTACACTGTTATTTACAGTTAAGTATTTTTTAGCTACCGCCATGATATCTTCACGAGTAACAGCTCTGTATTTCTTGATTTCAGTATTGATAAGTTTCGTACTTCCATAGTACATATAATATTGTGCTAAATTTTCAGCAATTCCTGCTTGAGAAGAATAACCACCCACGACATCATTTTCTATTTGGTTTTGAAGTTTTTGAAATTCATTTTCAGAAATCAATTCATTTTGAAGTTTGTTTACTTCATCCATAATTGAACTTTCTACTTCATCAGGTTGAACTCCTTGGTTGGCAATGGATAAAGCAATAAAGATTCCTGGATCTTCTAAAGGAAAAGGAAATGCACCTACATAAACTGCTTTTTGCTCATCTTCTACAATTCTCTTGTTTAAACGAGAACTAGAACCTTGAGATAAGATCATACTTAACATATCCATTGCGTAGGCATCATCCGTACCTAGGGCAGGGGAGTGGAATGCCATCATAACACCAGGTAATTGAATATTATCAAAAACAGTATCTCTTACTTGAGCAGTTTTTGCAGGTTCCACAATACTTGGTCGTACAATTTCCTCTCCTTTTGGAATATCAGAAAAGTAAGATTCTATCAACTTTTTAGTTGTTTTAATGTCTAAATCACCCGCAATGGAAAGACAAGCATTATTGGGAACATAAAACTTCTTGTAAAAGTTAACATAATCGGATTCCTCTGCAGCATCTAAATCAGCCATAGACCCAATAGGAGTCCATTGGTAAGGGTGAACAGTATATGCTCTCTTCATGATTTCTGCTTGGAAAGACCCGTAAGGTTGGTTATCAACACGTTGTCTTTTTTCTTCTTTTACCACTTCTCTTTGGGTAGCAATTCCAGTAGAATCAACTTTGGCATGCATCATTCTTTCTGACTCTAACCAGATACCTAACTCTAATTGGTTAGATGGTAATAGGTCATAATAAAATGTACGGTCTTGTGAAGTGTTGGCATTTAATGCACCACCGGCTTTTTCAACGTAGTTAGAAAATTCTCCTCTTGGAATGTTTTCTGACCCTTCAAACATTAAGTGTTCAAAAAAGTGAGCAAATCCTGTACGAGATGAATCCTCATTTTTTGATCCTACATGATACATTACCGAAACGGCAACAATGGGAGTGGAGTGGTCTTCGTGTAAAATAACATGCAGGCCATTAGGTAAGTCGTACTCTACGTACTTGATTTTTTGTTGAGCTTGGGAAGTGCTCATACCTGCCAGGAGCAGAGATAACCCGGTGAGTAATTTTTTCATTATTACGTTGTTTTAATTTTGCTCCAAATGTAGGATATTTTAAGGGTTAAAGTGGCTATTTTACATGAATGGTTTGTGCAAGGGTTGGGGGCTATTATATAGGTTAAGTGGATTTCATTTTAACAAAAAAAGCGCGCTTTTTATCAAGCGCGCTTTTCATTTTTTTTTCCATTATTAGACGAAAAACTCTGGGAATTTTGAAGGATTACTTTCTCGCATAATGGTATAAACTCTTTCTACAATGTCTTCAATGGATGGTTTTGAAAAATAATCACCATCTGTTCCATAAGGAGGTCGATGCTCAAATGCAGCCAGCGTAGAGGGTTTAGCATCTAAGTGATAATATGCATTTTGCTCTTCCATTATTTTTTGCATGATATACGCAGAACCTCCACTGGGAACGTCTTCATCTACAATTAGAAGTCTATTGGTTTTCTCAACGGATTTCGCAATATCATGTTCTAAGTCGAATGGTAATAAAGTCTGTACATCCACTACTTCAATAGAAATACCTAACTCCAGTAATTGTTTTGCCGCATCTTCAACCATTCTAACCATGGACCCATAAGTAACCACAGTCATATCGGTACCTTGCTTTAAGACTTCAACTTTACCCAAAGGAATTTTAAAGGTTCCAATGTTAGACGGTTTCTTTTCTTTTAGTCGGTAGCCGTTTAATGATTCAATCACAATAGCAGGGTCATCTCCTTCTAATAAGGTGTTATAGAAACCAGCAGCTTGAGTCATATTTCGAGGAACACAAACGTGAACTCCTCTTACAGAGTTAACAATAGTTCCAAGTGGAGAACCTGAATGCCAAATTCCTTCTAAACGGTGACCACGTGTACGAATCACTAACGGAGCTTTTTGTTTTCCTCCAGAACGGTATTGTACTGTAGCTAAATCATCAGATATTACTTGTATAGCATACATAATGTAATCTAGGTACTGGATTTCTGCAATTGGACGTAATCCACGCATAGCCATACCAATTCCCTGCCCGACAATGGTAGTTTCACGAATTCCAGTATCAGAAACCCTTAAATTACCATACTTTTCTTGAAGTCCTTCTAAACCTTGGTTCACCCCTCCAATTTTACCTGCATCTTCTCCAAAAATCATTGTTTCTGGGTGGTGCTCAAAAATGTAATCAAAGTTATCACGTAAAATTTCTCTACCATCAACCAAAGGAGCGTCTGCATCGTATTTTGCTGGATTAGTGGCTATTTTCAATGGTGAACTTGCAGATTCGGAGAATGTATAGGAATGGAAAACACGATCCATTTTTGCTGAATTGGTTTGATACCAATGCAATAATTGAGCTCTTGCATCAGTGTTTTCACCTACAGATAGGCGAATTACTTTTCGAACTGCTTGGGTAATTTCTCTTTGCAATGCTTCGTCTTCATTTTCTAATTTAGTAATTACTTTTTCGATAAATACTTTTTTAGAACTAGCAGAGGCAATATTTTTAAGAATAGCTAAAACTTGCGTTTTACTTTCTTTTAATGGGGTGAAGAATTTAGACCAAGCTGCTGTTTTTGCGGTTCGTACTGCTTTGGATGCAGTCTTTTCAATGGTTGTTAACTCTTCTTCTGTAGCGATTTCTTTACTTAAAATCCACTCTTTAAATTTAACAATACCATCGTATTCTTTTTCCCAACTTAATCGATCCTTAGATTTATATCTTTCATGTGACCCGGAGGTTGAATGTCCTTGCGGTTGTGTAACTTCCTCTACGTGAACAAGCACGGGAGTATGATTTTTTCGGGCAACTTCAGCTGCTTTTTCGTAGGTCAAACAGAGGTGAGCATAATCCCATCCTTTAGTCCTAAAAATCTCCATTCCGTTAGTCCCTGATTCTTTTTGGAAGCCTTTTAGAGCTTCCGAAATGCTAGCCTTTGTGGTTTGGTATTTTTTCTCTACCGAAATTCCATAGCCATCATCCCATACAGACATAACAACTGGAACCTCCAAAACTGAAATGGCGTTCATTGCCTCCCAGAAAGGACCTTCCGAAGTAGAGGCATCGCCTATAGAACCATAAGCTATTTCATTTCCTTTGTTAGAGAACTTTTCAAATTCTCCTTTTTGTAAATCAGGTAAGTTTCTGTAAAACTTTGAAGCAAGTCCTAAACCTAATAAACGAGGCATTTGGCCAGCGGTAGGAGAAATGTCAGAAGAACTGTTTTTTTGTTCCATTAAGTTTTTCCACTCTCCGTTTTCATCTAAACTATGGGTAGCAAAATGACAGTTCATTTGGCGTCCAGAAGAATTTGGGTCAGCAGCTGGATCTGGATTGGCATATAATTGAGAGAAAAATTCTTCCAAAGATAAATTGCCAGAGGCCATCATCCATGTTTGGTCACGGTAGTAACCGGAGCGGAAGTCTCCGTTTTGAAATTGTTTTGCTAAGGCAATTTGAGGAATTTCTTTTCCATCTCCAAAGATTCCAAATTTTGCTTTCCCAGTTAAAACTTCTCTACGTCCTAATAAACTGGCTTGACGACTTTCATTTGCGATTTTGTAATCGTTTAAGATCTCGTTTTTTAAATCTTGTTGAGTCATCACATCTACTTCTTTTGGAATGTCTTTATCCTTTGCCATATACGCGAAAATTTTAGGTTTTACAGGCTGCAAAAGTAATGCATTTTTAATGATTTTTAGTTAGCTGAAAATGACCTTGTTGCTATTTTTTATTAACGGCTTGCAAGTGCTATAAATGGTGATTTTGTGGAGTTTGTAAGGGGAGGGTAAAAAACGAAAAAAGGGAAGCAAATTTTTGCTTCCCTTCTTGGTTTGGTTTAGGATATATTTTGAGCTTATTGAATCACAATAGAATGCTCTTCGTTATCGGCTTTAATATTGATTTCAACTTTTTCAAATTCTTGGTCCACTTCAAATTCACTATTTTCTCTTTTCATAATTTCTGGAGATATTAGTCCAGAGTCAGTCATGGTCCAAAACATGTTAACCATGTTCCTATCGTAAGTATCATGATAATTTTTGATGTCGTAAATTATGTGTTTATATGATTTTGGCAAGAAAACCGTTTTTCCATTTGGAAGATATAAGTTTACTTGAACACTTTGATTACGCCATTTATCTTTTGACGAAACTTTGAAGTTCGGAGAAATGTAAATTGTATTACTGTCAATATTGGTAATGAAATCAATGTTCTCGGCTCTTTCATCCGCCTCTTCGTAATTACGACCGTTAGACTCTTTAATAATTTCTAGTTGGGGGTAATCGGAATTGGTTTCCAATACATTTACTTCTACATCTTCGATGGTAAGAATTCCATCTTTAATCATAAATGGTTCCCGTTCATTATGTCGGTATTTATTACCAGAGTTTAACTCTTTTTCGTTGTAAATATCCAGATATATGGTATCTGAAGGGAATTCATTTAGTGTAACCACTTCCGAAATAGAAGAATCTTTTTTAAATTCTACCGATGTTCGTATTCCTCCAATGGCAGTAATAATGATTCCTAAAATCCAAACGCCAGCGAGGGCTATTCCAGTATATTTTGGAGGTTTTACGCCAAAAAGCATGGTTGCTCCAGCAAAAATTAAAGCGATTAACGGAATAGCAATAAGAAGTATCACCCCCGCAATTGTTAACCAAAAATCAAGGCCAGATGGAAAGAATAAATTAGAAATTTCGATTAAACTATATCCATATTCGCTACCACCCGCCTCAAAAAATATTTGATCTACGGGAGTGAATATGCCGATGACCAAAGCAAACAATATCAGTCCTCCGAATATTAAGAACAAGAAGCCTAATATTTTTCCTATAGCTTGAAAAGCGAATTTAAATAGGCTTAAAAGGAAGTTTCCTACTTGATGAACCCCTGATTTAATCGTTTCTGTAGTTTGGTTTACGCCTTCTGAGTCATAGTTGCTGAACTTTTTTTTTACGTTTTTCATTTCCTCTTCTACCGTTTTACCGATATTTTCGAAATTTACGGGCTCACCACGCATCGAAAGCTTTTCTGCCGAAGTTCTTGCTTCTGGCATAATAATCCATAAAATAATGTAAAGGAAAACTCCAGTACCTAGAAATAGCACAGATAAAACAAAGGCCATTCTAAACCAGATTGGATCAATACCAAAATAATGACCAATTCCGGCACATACTCCTCCAATATTTCCCGCTTCGGTATCTCTAAACAAACGCTTACTTGATTGTTGCGAATAGGAGTTGTTGGTATTACTTTGTTGCGAATATGATTGTTGACGTTTCGGTTCCTCATCTAGATCATCCGCAATGTAATCTTCGGGTTGTCCCATCACTGATATGATTTCTGAAATGTCATTAGAATTGATGACTTCTTTACCACCATTCATTTTTTCGGTAAGCATTTCTGCGATCCTGGATTCAATATCCGTCATGATTTCATCACGGCCTTCAGAGGTATCAAAATAACCTTTGATAGTATCTAAGTAGTTTTTTAAGACTACAAAAGCATCATCGTCTATATTAAAGACAAGTCCACCTAAATTGATTGTTAATGTTTTTTTCATCGTATAATATTATTGGCAGGTTATTTACTTTGTTTTTGTGCGAAGGTAACGGCTTGCTCTAAAGCTTTCCATGTACCTGATAATTCATTTGTGAAAGTTTCTCCTATGGGAGTTAAACTGTAATACTTTCTAGGAGGACCTGATGTAGATTCTTCCCATCTATATGTTAGTATTCCCGCATTTTTTAATCGCGTTAATAGGGGGTATAAAGTTCCTTCTACCACCATCAGCTTAGACTCTTTCAGCTTAGAGATGATTTCTGAAGGGTACAACTCGTTATCTTTTATGAATAATAAGATGCAATATTCTAAAACCCCTTTTCGCATTTGCGCTTTTGTGTTTTCTATCTTCATGCGATTGGATTTATGTGATTAATATAGTTTTTCATTTTGATTATATAAAATTGAAAATCAATTTTGAAAAGTCTGGTGATTGATCTGCCGTTTCATTTTCCATTTCCTTCTCGGTAAGTGTTGATTTTTCCATTTTTAATTCTATGACTGTTTTGCAAGAGTCATTTCTTAAGGATATTCCTTTTTCCACTGTTGCGAAACCTAATGTAAATAAGTTTTGTATTTCTAGCGTAGAAACGGAATCGTTAAACTCAATTTGCAAGAATTCCGGAGTTCCTTTTCCTTGAGTATGAAGAGTGCTAGTCAGCAGACCCAGACTCATGATTAAAGTAATAATTGTTTTCATTTTGATTTGTTTAGGAATGTTTTATATTATATAGTAATATGTATTGTCTATTATTTGGTTATGCAAATATATGTCTAAAAGAAGGTACTATGCAAAACATAGTAGTGTATTTTTTATTTTTTTTGTTTGAATGGTAAAAAAAAATGACAAACGGTATTAAGACTAGCAGCATGTAATCTGCTTGTTTTTTAGGTGGTGATAAGAGTACAGGGCATAAAAAAAGCGGCTAACAGCCGCTTCTCATCTATTTTGAATAACTAAAGTAATAGATCAGATAAAATTAAAAAGAAGTTTAAAAAAGTCAGGGTTGCTACTTTGAGTACATCGAGTACTTAAGTTGGTTCTGTTACCAAATTCATCCACCTTTATAATACGTTGCATTTTGGTTTTGAGCTCAGGCGTAAAGGTTTCTGTCATGGCTTTTGTTTTAACAATAACCGAGGTGGTGCTATCTTTTTCAATTACCTTGTAACCTTGTTCTGTTAAATCTGAAATTTCTGAAGGGGTAATGGCATTGTTAAAGGTACAAATGAAATATTCATTTGAATTGGACGGTTCGTCAGCGGATGCATACAGCCCTATTGCCAAAACTGAAAAGAGGAGAGTGAATATTGATTTCATAGTCTAGAAGTTTGATTTTTTTGTTTAGGCGATGTGAAATTACACCTTTTTTGCTTTGTGTTAAAAAAAATAATGTTCGTTAACATTTTTTAAACTAGTTCGCTTACCATAAGCCGTAAGCAAATGTTTTTTATTCTTTTGCATTCATGCGTGTTTTACTCATTGATAATTACGATTCGTTTACTTACAACTTGGTTCATTTAATCGAACCATTGGTTGATGATCTTGTTGTTTGGCGTAATGACGAGTTTGAGTTAAGTAGTGTTGCATCCTTTGATAAAATATTTTTATCTCCAGGACCATCTTTGCCCAAAGATGCGGGTTTAATGATGAAGGTAATTCAAAATTATGTGGGCCAAATACCCATGTTTGGGGTTTGCTTGGGTTTTCAGGCCTTAATTGAACATTTTGGTGGAGAACTTGTTAACTTAGAACCTGTACGTCATGGGATTCAGAGAGAAATCATTACCAAGAACGAGTCTTTTTTCTCTGGGTTAAATTTTAATGAAAAAGTGGGGCTTTATCATTCTTGGGCAGTGACTCAAGAGGATCTTCCAACTCAAATTAAGGTACTTGCAGTAGATTTTGATCAAATTGTGATGGCGATAGAGGATCAGAATAATAAATTTGCAGGAGTGCAATTTCATCCAGAGTCGGTTATGACCCCGCAGGGAGCCGAAATGTTAAAAAAGTGGATTAATAAAGATTATTAAAGATGAATTCAATTCAAAATTTTTTACATCAAACTTTTTATGGCAATACTATTGCTGATTGGTCTATAAGTTTGGTTATTGTTTTAGGAGCAGTAATGCTGGCCCGAATGGTTTATTGGTTTTTAAATAGAATTGTTCACAGGGTAACTCAAAAAACTGAATCGCGGTTAGATGACGTTCTATTAGGTACCTCAAAAGAACCTTTGGTTTTTATT
The DNA here is from genome assembly GCA_913057875.1 of uncultured Flavobacteriales bacterium. GTDB lineage: Bacteria > Bacteroidota > Bacteroidia > Flavobacteriales_G > Salibacteraceae > CAJXZP01. The sequence goes on along the minus strand of CAJXPI010000004.1, from coordinate 11,866 downwards.
GTTGCAATTCTGTCTAGCTGGTATGGATTTGAGCGCCTTCAATTTAATGAGGAGGTGGATGGTTTATTCAGAGCTGTTTATCATTTTTTAATTAGCGTAGGAGCTACGTGGTTATTGGTGAGGACTGTAGATGCTGCGATATCATTCTTTCTGGTGCCAATTACGAAAAAAACGGATAGCGATTTTGATAATCAACTTTTACCAGTAGTGCAAAAGGGAACAAAGTCGGTTTTGTGGGTGCTTGGAATTATTGTAGCGTTAAACAATGCAGGATATAATGTAAGTGCCATTATTGCCGGTATGGGAATTGGTGGTTTTGCATTTGCTATGGCTGCAAAGGACACGATATCCAATATTTTTGGAGGCTTTACTATTTTTACAGATAAACCCTTTAAAATGAATGACCGGATCAAAATTAATGGGTTTGATGGCACTATTGTGGAGATAGGATTAAGAAGTACCAGATTAAGAACTTTAGAAAACAGAATTGTAACCATTCCTAACTCTACTTTCACTGCTGGGCTAGTAGAGAATATTTCACAGGAACCCCATCGAAAGGTGGTAATGAAATTGGGATTAATTTATGATTCGACACCTGAACAAATGGAATTAGCAATGAATACGCTTTCAAGCATTCATGCTACAGTAGAAGGATTGGAAGGAAGTAAGAGTATTGGGTTTACTGATTTCGGAGATTTTTCTTTAGGAATTACTTATATCTATTTTATTAAAAGAGGTGCAGACGTTTTAGGAGTTAAATCAGAACTTAACTTAAAGATTTTGGCAGAGTTTAAAAAGAACAACTTAGAAATGGCTTTTCCAACCCAAACGATTTATACTAAAAAATAAAGTTTTAATCGGTTGCCGCAGGCAAAATGGTATACTCAAAAGTTACCTTGTCATCGTATCCTAAGGGATAAGCATGAGCTTTTTGTTTGCCACGAATTCCAATATGAAAAGAAATATCTTTACCCAAATCACTATTTTTTATTTGGTACTGAATAACATTTCCCGTTTGCCATTTTTGTCTAAACAAACGGTATTCTAATTCCTCATCGGTTGGGTGAGAGGCCAAAACTATAAATTCAAGTGTGTCTCCTACTGATAGCGATAGCTGAGTTCGTAGTTTTTTAGGAGAGCCCATGGTCCAAAGATTGGCAAAATTGTCCTGTACCGAGTCAATTATTGGATACCCATCCTTACCAACTTCTTTCCAGGTTCTATATACCGCAATGTTATTACGAATAGTTCCGGTAACACCCAGTATGAAATGTTTTTCAAAACTCATTAATGGCCGATTAAATGCATCTGGATTTTGAAATTTTTGAAGGGTTTTTAAATAGGCACTCAAACTGTCAAATTCACCAAAAGCTACTTCAAATTGGTTGTTCCAATGGCTACTAATGATGGTTACTAAATCCAAAAAATTGCAATAATTGAGTAACCTTCCTTCCGTTGTTAAAGGGTTGAATTCATTTTCATATTGTAATCTAATTTGATTTAATTCCTTTAAGCGTTCAGGACTCAAACCACTTTCGGTCATCCAGTTCTTGCCCCAGTTTTCAGAAATAATCATAGAGATAAAATCTTTCATGATCATTTCAGTATCCAATAAAGTTTGTCTAATATCCATAACCCTTTAATTACTTTACGATATTACAAACATAATTTTAATTTAGTGCCGCATTAAACCGTATCCAATGAACAAGGTAATCTTAACATTTTTTATTTTCTGTTTGAATCAAACCCTTCAAGCGCAATGTTTAGATGGCGATTGTTACAATGGGTTTGGTAAATTTTCTTGCGAATGCGGATATGTTTATGAAGGAGATTTTGTTAAGGGGGAAAAGGTAAATGGAAAACTGACTAAAGATGACCTGGTGTATACCGGTGAGTTTAAACATGATGTTGCTCATGGTAAAGGTTTAATTCAGTATAAAGATGGTTCTTGGTTCAAAGGAGACTTTGTAGAAAATTACCCCGAGGGATATGGAATTTATTATTTTTCCGATGGTCAGAAATATATTGGCGAATTTGTCCAAGGTATCTTTTCTGGTTTAGGAATCCAGTATGTAAAAGACAAAGATGATGAGATCATTGAAACACAAATAGGTGAGTTTGATAATGATGTTCTTCATGGATATGGTTGTGCGATTAGTACGAATGGCGATATTTATTTGGGCCATTACGAAGATGGAAATTACTCTGGGTTTGGATATTATTTTTTTAAGGAGGACGGTATGGCCGAGGCTGGAGAGTATAAAAAGAAAAAATTATACGAGAATGGAATTTTATTGGATTACCCGAAACAGGGAATGTTTGGTGTAGAGGATTATTCTATAGGTAAATATAGCTACGATGTAGTATCCGATACTGAAGGTGAAAAAATATATGTACAGGAGGATGAGAAAACGGAGCGGCATAGAATCTTCATCTTAGATAACCAGCAACAAATGTTTTTCCTTTCTAAGAAGGGAGATCCTGAAAATGGAACTATTATTAAATTTTCTGGAGACATTTTTGAAGGAAGTTTAAGTCCTGAGAACAGTTCAGAAATAATAATTGGTGATTGCTTATTTGTGGTAGAATAATGATTTCAAGGCGTAAACTAATTTTAATGTTGACTATTACGGTGGTTTATTTTTTTTCTGATACCCTTTTTAAAGCAGGATATTTTAAGCAGATTACCAACACAAAGCTAGAATCTAATGAAATCATTCGCGGCATTTATGGCCCCGAAGATATGGAATGGGATAATGAGAATAATGTGATTTATGTTTCTTCGTCAGACCGAAGAAGTACTTATAAGGGAATTTGGAAATCCAGTGATGGGGTTTATCAATTGAATCCATTATCTGGAGAATTCCATAAAATGCATACTAATTGGGATAAAGAGTTCCATCCTCATGGTATTTCTTATTTTCAGGAATCAGGGCAAAAATATTTATATACTGTAAATCATTTTAAAACGGAAAACAGTATTGAATTGTTCTGCATTAGAGCAGATTCTTTAATCCATATTAAATCATATGCTCATGCCTTATTGCATAGCCCAAACGATGTGGTGGGCGTTGGGGTAGATCAGTTTTATGCTACAAATGATCATGGTAATACGAGTAGGTTAGGGGTTCAGGTTGAAAATTATTTGAGAATGCCCTACTCATACTTAGTGTATTATGATGGAACTAAATACATCAAAGCCCTTGAAGGACTGGTATATGCAAACGGAGTTCAAATTTCTAATGATGATTCATCGCTATTTGTTTCTCATACCATTGGTAGAGAAATAATTGTATTGGATAGAAATAGGATAACAGGCGAGTTATTTGAGGTGGAGCGAATCAATATGCTTGCTGGAGTAGATAATATAAATGTAGATCATGAGAATAATTTGTGGGTAGCAGCTCATCCTCAACTGTTGAAATTTTCTTCTCATGCCAATGATTCTTCAAATCATTCACCTTCGCAGGTGTATAAATTAACTCCTTCTCAAAATGGATATCAGGTAAAAAAAACCTTTGAAAGTGATGGAGCCTTGATCTCAGGCTCAAGTGTTGCTCTTTTTGCGCAGGGAAAACTATATATTGGAGGGGTGTTTGATGATAAAATTGTCAGTTTCACACCATAGCCCCTATTTTTGCCAAAGGGAGAAAATTTTAGTTGACAACAAGAAAATGTTTTAACCTATTTATTGTTGAGCTTATTTAAGCGTTTGAATATATTTGCTACCCTTATTATTCACTCCTGAAAAAGAAAACGATGTTAGACAAAAACTTTTACATTAAAAACGGCTTAATTTACGGATCAATCAACGTAGTATATTTAATGATTACCTACGTGATGGGGGTAGAAACCATGACTAGTTACGGAAATATGGCCATTTCTATGGTCTTAGGCTTAGGTCTTATGGTGTATTTTGGGATGCAAGTTCGGAAAGAAAAGGGCGGGTATATAACTGTTGGTGAAGGATTTAAATCTCTAATAGTTATTTATGCAATTGCTACGTTTTTGTATTTGTTAGTTAATCATTTGTTAGGTACAGTAATTGACCCAGATCTTCCTGGTAAAATGGCTGATGCCTCTATAGAAAAAGCAATGGGTGTCATGGAAATGGTTGGTGCTGGCGAGGAGCAAATGGATCAAATCTATGATACTATGGAAGCGGAAGTTAGAAAACAAACCTATGGCATGTATACGATAACGGGTTTTATTAAACTCTTCCTGCAAACTCTTGCAATGGGTGCTATTGGTTCTGTTATTATTGCAGCAATATTAAAAAAGGTAAACCCAAATCCGTTTGCCGAAGATGTAGATGAGTAAAATAAATTCTTTAGATATATCAGTAGTAATTCCTCTTTTTAACGAAGAGGAGTCTTTACAAGAATTAGCAGATTGGATTGCGCAAGTAATGCAGTCTAATAATTACACTTACGAGGTTTTATTTATTGATGACGGAAGTACGGATACTTCGTGGTCAATTGTAGAAAGAATAGGGAACTTAAACCCTCATATGAAGGGAATGAAGTTTAGACGTAATTACGGAAAGTCCGGAGCTCTTCAAGTAGGGTTTCAGGCAACCTTAGGTAAGGTAGTCATTACCATGGATGCCGATTTGCAAGATAGTCCAGATGAAATTCCTGAATTATTTAATTTAATCACCCAAGAAGGATTTGATTTAATTTCAGGTTGGAAAAAAGAACGTTTTGACCCCATCACGAAAACTATTCCTACGAAATTGTTTAATTGGGCTACTCGAAAATTATCGGGTATTGAATTAAATGACTTCAATTGCGGATTAAAGGCATATAGGGGAACGGTGGTTAGAAGTATTGAAGTGTATGGTGAAATGCATCGTTATATTCCGGTGATAGCAAAACGTAGTGGGTTTACAAAAATTGGAGAGAAGGTGGTTAAACACTATCCCAGAAAATATGGTGTAACGAAATTTGGTTTAGAACGATTCATTAATGGTTTTCTTGATTTATTATCTATCACTTTTGTTACAAAGTACAGTAAGAAACCCATGCATTTTTTTGGGTTAATTGGTACTATGATGTTTTTTGTTGGTTTTTCTATTGCCGGATATTTAGGTATTCAAAAGGCGGTATATTTAATGAACAATGAGCCCTTGAGACTGGTGACAGATAGTCCTGTTTTTTACATGGCTTTAGTATTGATGATTTTGGGCACCCAGATGTTCTTGGCAGGTTTCTTAGGTGAAATTATTTCGAGATCATCGGCAGACAGAAACAAGTATCAAATAGAGTCTGAAACAAACTTGGATTAACAATGATGAGTAGATTTTATTCTGCAATTATTCCCCTTTACAATCGACCGGATGAAATAGAGGAACTTTTAGAATCACTTACTCAACAGAGTTATACCCATTTTGAAGTTGTCATTATTGAAGATGGTTCGACCAAAGACGCAAGGGAAATTGTATCGAAGTTTTCGGATAAACTTAGAATTCAATATCATGTGAAAGAAAATGGAGGTCAGGGTTTCGCCAGAAACGTTGGTTTTGAGTTGGCCAAGGGCGATTACTTTGTCATTTTTGATTCTGACGCTATTATTCCTGTACACTATTTCCAAGCGGTAGAAGATTATTTGAATAATAGGTATGTAGACGCTTTTGGCGGACCAGATGCTGCCCATAGTTCTTTTACGTCTATGCAAAAGGCCATAAGTTATTCCATGACTTCCCTATTTACTACTGGAGGAATTAGGGGAAGAGAAAAACATGTAGGTCAATTTCATCCTAGAAGTTTCAATATGGGACTTTCACGTAAGGTATACGAAAAAGTAGGAGGTTTTGCTATTACCCGAATGGGAGAAGATATTGAATTTTCTATCCGAATAATAAATAATGGATTTAAAACGACTTTAATTCCAAATGCCTTTATATACCACAAGCGTAGAACAAGCTTAAGTCAGTTTTACAAACAGCTTCATTTTTTTGGTCGAGCTAGAATTAATATTTGGAGATTTTACGCTTCTGAATTAAAACCGGTACATATGCTTCCTGCTTTTTTTGTTTTAGGAGTGTGGGGATGGTTATTGAGCTACTTTTTGTTTAATCCGCTGTTTATAGCGGGAGCTGTTTTCTTCGCTATTTACTATACGGCTATATTTTTAGATTCTTCCATACAGAATAAATCGGCTAAAATTGGGTTAATAAGTATTTTCACCTCCTTTGTGCAATTGTATGCGTATGGAATTGGATTTTTTACCGAATTGAAAACAAAAATATTAAAAGGCTAATTGTCAATGAAACTACAATTTATCAACTTGCAAATTATCTATTTTGTGTTGATGTTTTTTGCAAGCATTAATTTAAAATCTCAAACTTACAATCAGGTTGACGAAAATGGTTTGAAGCAAGGGGTGTGGAAAAAGGAGCATAGTAATGGTAACACGAAGTATAAAGGTCAATTTAAAGACGATCAACCCTATGGTATTTTTAAGTACTATAATGATAAGGCGGTTATTGTAACGGTATTAGAATATGTTAGTTATGACTCTGCTATTGCTACCCACTATCATTCTAATTCAAAAAAAGCGGCTTACGGTTATTATGTAAACCAAAAGAAAGAAGGTGTTTGGCGATTTTATGATCGTACTGGTATCCTATCAAGTAAGGAAACCTTTAAAGAAGGGGTTAAAGATGGAGAATACTTAGTCTATAACTTAGATGGAAGTATTTCAAGAGAGACTTTTTTTGTAAATGGTATAGAGAATGGGTACCGAAAAACGTATGATGGTAAGGGAATGATTCTTACAGAAGGGCCTATTAAAGATGGCCAAATGAACGGACTTCAAAAGGTGTATAAGGGGGGCGAAATTAGTGTGGAAGGAACCTACAAACATGCGGTAAAAGATGGCGAGTGGATTTATTTTAACGAAGAAGGAATTATTTATAAAAGAGAACTATATGAATTGGGATTTAAGAAGAATTAATGTTTTATGCGTCATTTTTTTTATAATCCTGGGGTCTAATATTACCGCCCAAATTGCTCCTGACAAATATTGGATTCAATTTACCGATAAAAATAACTCCCCCTTTTCTATTGATAGTCCCAATGTGTTTTTGAGTCAGAGAGCTATTGATAGACGAGCAGCCCAGAATATCTCTATTACTGTTCAAGATCTTCCGGTTAACCCAGTTTATGTTACAGGCGTTAAAATATCTGGAAATATACAAGTGCTGACTTCTTCTAAATGGATGAATGGATTACTAATTGAAACAACCGATACTGCGGGCTTGGATCAAATTATGAAATTACCTTTTGTCGATTCGGTAAATTCTAGAAGGGTGGAGCGTAGTAATAAAAGGACACATTCGAATAAAATGGATGTTCTTGTGGAACGTACGGAAAAATATCAGGCTACCTCGTTTCCTGAACGAGGTTTAGATTATGGCTTATCAGAGTTACAAAACAAAATGCTAAAAATTAATTACTTGCATGATTTAGGTTATACTGGTTCAGGGATGGTTATTGCGGTCTTAGATGCCGGTTTTATTGGGGCTGATACGACCACGATTATTCAACCTTTATTTAACAATAATCAAATCTTAGGTACTTGGGACTTTGTGACAGGCCAACCCGTAGATTATAACCAGCATTCAAATCATGGGACTTATGTTTTGAATTGTATGGGTGCCAATGTTGCGGGTTTATACATTGGTACTGCTCCTGATGCAAATTACTGGTTGATACGTACGGAGGATGCTCCAACAGAATATGTTATTGAAGAATACAATTGGGTGGTGGGAGCTGAATTTGCGGATAGTGTAGGTGCTGATATTATAAATTCTTCTTTGGGTTATACCACATTTGATGACTCGACTCAAAATCATACCTATTCGGATATGGACGGAAATACTACGGTAATTACAAAGGGAGCTGATATTGCTGCTTCGAAAGGAATATTGGTGGTGAATAGTGCGGGTAATTCCGGAAATGATGATTGGTATTATATAGGAGCTCCTGCAGATGGCGACAGTGTTTTGGCCATTGGAGCCGTTTGGGGTGATTCAACCGTAACGTCATTTAGTTCTAGGGGCCCTTCCAGTGATGGAAGGGTGAAACCAAATGTTATGGCAATGGGAGGCTGGGTACCTATGGCTATTGGCACAGACAGTGTGAGGTATATTAATGGCACTTCTTTTTCAGGACCTATTCTAGCAGGTGCAGCGGCATGCCTCTGGCAGTCTCGTTCGGGTTTTTCTAATATGGAAATATCAGAAAAAATTGAACAAAGTTGTCATTTGTATGTAGCCCCTAATGATGATTATGGACATGGTATTCCTGACTTTGAATTGGCTTATAATTTAATTAATGGAATGACCACTTTAAATAATAATTCTAATGAACTACATGTGTACCCAAACCCGGCAAATGATTGGATTGAGTTTCAACTTGACAAGAAAGCAGTGAAATTAGTTTCCTTAACAGATTTATCTGGTAAATTGGTAATGCAAATGGATCTGGAATCAATGAATAGTGAAGTTGCTAGAATCGATCTATCGCATTTAAATCCTGGAATATATTTCCTGAATCAAATATCCCTTGAAGGGGTTTTAACCTACCGTATCATTAAACAATAGATTGAACGATTAGGCAGCTTTTCTAGCTGCGTTTAAATCGTAACTTCCTGTACCTAATTGATTTAGCATAGAAAAGTGACTGTAAACTGCTCCCCAAAACGTTTTGTGTTGATGGTAAGGAATACCAAATTCTAACGCGGTCTTTTTTACGATCGGTGATAAATCGCGGTAATGTACATGACAAATTTTGGGAAACAAGTGATGTTCCACTTGATTGTTTAACCCACCTACAAACCAAGAAAAGATACGTGCATTATTGGCAAAATTTGAGGTGGTATTAAGTTGGTGAATTGCCCAATTATTTTCCACTGAATTTTTGGAATCAATTTCATAAAAATTGGTTTCACAAATTACATGAGCCGGTTGAAAAATTAAAGCCAAAGAAATTCCTGTAATAGCGTGCATCATTAAAAAACCTAAAACCATATGCCACCAAGGAATTGGAACAATTAACATAGGAATAATTAAAGTTAATAATATGTACCATATTTTGTGAGCAGCAATAATGGCTAAGGCTTTATTTTTTGTCAAATTTTGCGTTCCCAATAGTTTTTTGTCATCATAGGTAAAAACACGCTCAAAATCTTTGCTAATAAACCAATATAAGGTCATTATGGCATATAAAAATGGAGCATAAAACACCTGGTATTTGTACCCTTTTTTTCGTTTTTGCCCAGGAGAAAATCGCATTACAGGATTATTGATATCTTCATCATGGTCTTCAATGTTGGTATATGAATGATGCAATACATTATGTTGAATTATCCAGTTACTGTGATAAGCGCCTAAAAAATTGATTAAAAAGCCTAGAATCTGATTTACTTTTTTCGATTTTGAGTAGGCTCCATGATTGGCATCATGCATAATAGATAACCCAATTCCAGCCATGCCAAATCCCATGATAGCCCATAACCCCAATATGGCAGCTGAACCTGTAAACACTTGAAAATACATTAAACCCATTGGAATAAAGTATAGACTCAGCATAAAAGCTGTTTTAAACCTCATTTCATTATTGGCATGTTTGGATATGTTATTATCCTTAAAGTGCTGATTCACACGTTTTCTTAATACCGAAAAAAATTCTGGGTTATCTTGTGTATTAAACTTAACAACTGGTCTACTCATCTATTTTTTTTTAAGATGGCGCAATATAGTACGGTTAAGGGTTTATTTAGACTTTATTTGGATAAGTTATGAAAAGAATTAAACTTTCTCATTTAAAGAGGCTTACCTTGTCATAGCTCGATCAATATCTCTCTTGCTATCACTTTTTTTAAGAGCCTCCCTTTTATCAAATAGCTTTTTACCTCTGGAGAGGGCAATATTCATTTTTGCATATCCACTTTCCGAAATAAATAACCGAGTAGGCACAATGGTTAATCCTTGGTCTTTAAGCTTTTTTTCTAATCTAGAGAGTTCTCCTTTATTGACAAGAAGTTTACGCACTCGCGTAGGTTCATGGTTTACAAAACCACCTTTGTCATATTCCGTAATATGCATATTATACACATAAAGCTCCCCATCCAATATGGCACAGTAGGCTTCCATTATACTGGCTTTACCTTGTCGAATAGATTTTATCTCCGTTCCCTTCAGCACAATTCCTGTAGTAAACTTCTCTAAGAACTCATACTCATGCGAAGCCTTTTTATTTTTTATTACAATGTCTGACATGGTTCTATCTAGAAAGCTTTTTAATGAAAATATTTTTAGCTACTTCGCTCGAAACAGTTAAAGGGCTGGTAGACCCAATAATAATATCAATTGAACCATCAAAGTCATTAATATCTTTGATACCTACGGATTGTCCAAGGGTTAATCCAGATTTGACCAAATAATTTAGAAAATCTGAAGAAGTGTCTTTTAATCCCACAATTAAACCAAAGTGATTCAAGCCTAAATTAGCAATGGTAATATCTTTATGAAATTCTAAACGACCCTCGCTATCTGGTATTGGATCTCCATGAGGGTCAAATTTAGGATACCCTAAAAATTCATCCAATTTATCAATTAGGTCTTCACTTTTTACATGTTCTAACTCCTCTGCAATATCATGAACCTCTCCCCAACCAAATCCGAGTTTTTTTACTAGAAAGGTCTCCCAAATGCGGTGTTTACGTACCAAACTCAAGGCAATGCTTAGTCCATCATCCGTAAAATGAACCCCTTGGTAAGGTTTGTAAATGATCAGCTTTTTTGTAGATAGCCTTTTAAGCATATCTGTAACGGTAGGAGCTTTGGTGTTTATTTTTTCTGCTATCTCGTTGGTTGAAGCAGTTCCCTTATTATCTTCAATAAGCGAAAAGATGGTTTTTAGGTAATTTTCTTCCGTAAATGACAGCATGGATTCAATTTTATTGAATGCAAATTTATTCTATTTTCATTGCGTTTTAGTTAGGTCTAAAAGTTTTTTTACACGATTAAAAGGTTGTGGTGTTTTCTGAAACTTACCTCACATTAAAATCGTAAATTTGTGTAACAACGTTAAAATTTTATGCTATGAATGATATGAGTAAATTATTGGTAACCTTAACTGCGGGTTTTGCTGCAGGAGTAGTAGCAGGAGTTCTTTTTGCTCCAGAAATGGGTGAGAAAACAAGGGAGAATATTAAAAATAAGGCAGCTGATTTAGGAGACGAGATTGATAAACAATACCAAGTGGAAATTGATAAGCTTAAAGTAAAAATCTCGAATTTAACGGATGAGCTTCGTTCAAAAGTGGCAGAGTCTGATATGCCTGAAACAGCCGAAGAGTTGAAGTCTAAAGTAGCTGAAACCGCCCAAGAAATTAAAAGTAAAGTGAAATCTGCAACGGCATAGTGAAAAACTAAACCTTCCATATGAGTTTTGCAAATATTGCTGATTCAGTTCGTGAATCGGCTAACAAATTAATTGAAGTCCTTAATGCCCATTTGGACTATTATCAGATTGTGGCATTTGATAAATTGGTCTTTCTACTAACTAAGTCAATTTCTAATGCTATTCTAGGTTTTACGGGATTTATGGTAATCTTCTTTTCTAGTTTGGCTTTGGCACAATTTATTGGTGAGCTATTTAATCATATTTCTTTTGGTTTCTTAATTGTTGCGGTAATTTATGGTTTCGGAGGTTGGATTTTGTGGGTTAACAGAGTTAAGTGGATTGTAAATCCAATAACATAAATCTAATTTTTCAATATTAAGCCGATAAATCATTGATAAAGACTATGAAAGTTATAACACCAAGCGTTGTGAATCACTCTTAAATTTATTGTTA
>CAJXPI010000003.1 GCA_913057875.1 uncultured Flavobacteriales bacterium | reverse complement strand
GTAGATCGTCGGCAGCGTCAGATGTGTATAAGAGACAGGTATTGGAATTGATGATAAAGCCACCGTTAAAACTATGCATAAAGAGGAATTTTCTGAAATGCTTGCAGAGGTAGGTTCAAAAGAGAATTTCACCATTCAAATTGGAAACGTAGACTACGTATATTTTGATGGGAGAAAAGATATTTACTCGGTAGTGTATACTGCTATTTTACGATCGTATGAAAACGAAGTGCCGGTTATAGACCGTTCATTTGTAGCTACCGTAACCGTGAAGCGAATAGACAGCAAATGGAAAATTGGAAAGTATTCTTGGGTATCTATGGGGCATAGCTTGAAATAATGAACCGACTAAAACAAAAAAATCCGCTACCTATTCAGTGGCGGATTTTTTTGTTTCAAAATATTTCTAGATATAGGATAACCGAATCATATTACTCATCCCTTTTCTCTTAATAGGCATACTGGCGATATTCACAATTAAATCATCCTCCTCAAACCCTTCTTCTTTGCGAAGCATGTCTTTAATATCTTCAATTGTGTCGTCTGTACTTACAAACTGATCGTAAAAGAATGTTCGCGTTCCCCAAACCAAACTCATCATTTTCAATAATCTCCTGTTTCCAGTAAATACATACACGGCTGCTTTAGGTCTAAAACTAGCCACTTTGATTGTGGTATATCCAGAAAAAGATAATGTAACGATTGCTTTGGCTTGAACCTTCTCAGCGAGGTCTAAAGCTCCAAAACAAATATTATCTGAGACATATCTTTGCGTATTAATTAATGGCTGGAAATTGGCATTATAAATTCCATTAAAGGTTTCTGTTTGACGAATAATACGCGACATGACCTTGATTACCTCCACAGGATGCTCTCCTACCGAAGTTTCGCCACTCAACATCACTGCATCCGCTCCGTCCATTACTGCGTTCGCAACATCGTTTACCTCTGCCCTAGAAGGAGTAATGTTTTCTATCATAGACTCCATCATTTGGGTAGCAATAATCACCGGCTTAGCCATTTGTTGACACTTCAATACAATCTCTTTTTGCAATAAGGGCACTTCTTCTAAAGGAACCTCTACTCCTAAATCGCCCCGAGCTACCATAACGCCATCTGTAACCTCAATAATATCATCTAGGTTAGTAATGGCCTCTGGCTTTTCAATTTTGGCAATTATTCGGCTGTCTTTATTATTAGCATCAATAATTTCGCGTAACTGAATGATATCAGCTGCCTCTCGAACAAACGATAATCCTATCCAATGCAAATTTTGACTTAATGCAAAATCTAAATCTTTTAAATCCTTTTCAGTTAAACAAGGCATAGATATTTTAGTATCCGGCAGGTTAACTCCCTTTCTTGAGTGTAACGGACCTCCGTATTGAACTTCCATTTCTACCTCATCTTCCCCGTTGGTACTAACTACTTTAAACATCAATTTACCATCATCCACTAGTATCTTTTCTCCAGGATATACATCTTTGGCAAAATCGGTATAATTAATATGAACTCGATCCGCATCACCCAGATAAGGCTTCGTAGTAAAAATCATGCGATGCCCTTTTTCGATCATTATGGGCTCAGAATGCAGGTTTCCTATCCTGATTTTTGGGCCTTGCAAATCACCCAAAAACCCCGTATGCGTTCCTAGTTCATGATCTAATTCACGTACCGTTTTTATAGTCTTTACCAAATCTTCATGATTGGCATGCGAAAAATTAATTCGACAAACGTTTACTCCTGATAAGATTAGTTGTTTCAGCGTTTCTCTGTCATTTGTTGCAGGCCCTAGGGTAGCAACTATTTTGGTGCGTTTGAATTCTTTCATTGTTTTATTTTATCCAGTACAACTGGGAAAGCGGTTAACACGCTCTCAATTTTTTTGATATTCTTCACTCCTTGTTCAAAATCTAATTCCTCAAAAAAACCAGTTACCACAAAAAAGTAATCTATCATTTTTTGACTTGGAACAAGAAGCGCACTTTCGCCTCGGTTTGCAATTAAATGAATAGTAAATCGCTCATCAGGATTCGTCCATTTATAATACGGAAATCCTTTGACATTTGTTACAAAATAAATATTGTTTTCATATAGCTCAGTAGCTTGTAGCTCACAACTAATGGCACGGTTAATCTCCCATGCCAATTTAGTACTTTTCTGATGGCAACTAATTGCCAACACAAAAGCATCCGACTCATTATCTAATGTAAGGCGTTTTACTGCCATAAGCGCACGAATTTAGTAGTAGGCTAAATTAGCTAATTACTTAGTAAACTTACTTACGCTAACGTTAAGCAATTAAGGAAGGATTGTTAAAAAGCTAACAAACTACTTTCGCAAAACCTTTAAAGCCTCAGCAGCAGCTTTTTGCTCCGCCTTCTTTTTGGAAGAACCGTTAGCAACAGCCATTTCCTTTCCCTCAAAAAAAACAATACTTTGGAAAGATTGCGGCTCGTCTTTTTTAAACAGATGTGTTTTAAAGGTTACCTTGACCTTCATTTTTTGAGCTTTCTCAATAATTCTACTTTTTGGATCCGGCTCATGATTAAGTATGGTGTCAAAATGAACATGAGGTCCAACAATTTTATCACGAATAAACTTATTGGTAAACTCAAATCCTTTATCACAATAAATAGCTCCAATAAGCGCTTCCAAAGCATTTCCAGCAAGAGAGGTTTCTTTTACATCTCTACTCATTTGCGCCTCAATCAGCTTATCTAAACCCAAAGCAAACCCTAATTTATTTAGACTACTTCTACTCACTATTCGCGCCCTAATTTGGGTAAGGAAACCTTCTTTAGCTTGCGGAAACTTCTCAAAAAGAATCTCGGCCACCACCGAATCCAAAATAGAATCACCTAAAAACTCTAGACGTTCATTGTTTTGAAAGGAGCTTTCATACACAGATTTGTGCCTTAACGCTTGCAAATACAATTCCGCCTTAGATGTTTTGACACCTATGGAAGTTAAAAGTTTAGAAATATTGGGGTTTTCCTTTTCTAGGGTTGATTTCCCCCAATTAAAGAAGCCGAACACCTTTTAGCCTTTGTATTTTCTGAACAATACCGAAGCATTGTGACCACCAAAACCAAAGGTATTACTCAAAGCAACATTAACTGGTCTTTTTACCGCTTCCCCAAAGGTCAAATTCAACTTGGAGTCAATTTGATCATCGTCTGTAACGTGATTAATAGTTGGAGGAACAATGTCATTTTTCACCGCTAAAATCGTAGCAATAGATTCTACCGCTCCTGCAGCACCTAATAAGTGGCCTGTCATAGATTTAGTAGAACTAATGTTCAAATTGTAAGCGTGCTCACCAAATACTGATTTAATAGCTTTACATTCTGCAATGTCACCAAGAGGAGTAGACGTTCCATGCACGTTAATGTAATCTACATCTGTAGGTACAACGTCATTAAAGTCTTCCATGGTTTGCTTCATTACATTAATCGCACCTAGCCCTTCAGGGTGTGGAGCGGTAATGTGATGTGCATCAGCGGTCATTCCACCACCAACTAATTCCGCATAAATTTTAGCACCACGGGCTAAAGCATGTTCTAATTCTTCCACAATTACAGCACCAGAACCTTCGCCCATTACAAAACCTTCACGATCCTTATCAAAAGGACGAGAAGCTGTTTCCGGAGAATCATTTCTAGTAGATAGGGCTTGCATTGCGTTAAAACCACCAATACCAGATTCGGTAATGGCAGCTTCCGCTCCACCGGTAACCATTACATCAGCTTTACCTAAACGAATTAAGTTAAAAGCATCAATCATAGCATGTGTTGAAGACGCACAAGCAGAAACGGTGCAATAGTTAGCACCTCTAAAACCGTATTTAATTGAAATTTGACCCGCAGCAATATCTGCGATCATTTTAGGAATAAAGAAAGGATTTAACTTAGGAACCATATTGGTTTTTGCTAAACCTAAAACTTCTTCCTGGTAAGTTGTGATTCCACCGATTCCAGAGGCAAAAATGACCCCAACTCGATCAAGATCGAGTTTTTCTGGGTCTAAATTTGCGTCTTTAATGGCTTCATCTGAAGAGATATGAGCAAACTTGGAATACTTATCCATTCGTCTACCTTCTCTTCTTTCAAAATATCCATCTACATCAAAGCCTTTGACCTCGCATGCAAATTTCGTTTTGAAATGCTCCGTGTCAAAATGGGTAATCAAAGCACCACCACTTTTACCAGCAACTAAAGATTCCCAATATTCAGAAATATTATTACCAATCGGGGTGATTGCCCCCAGTCCAGTTACAACTACACGTTTTAACTCCATTTTAACAGGGATTTAGATTTAAAAATTATTTGTTATCTGTAATGTAAGTTACAGCATCTCCTACGGTAGCAATGTTCTCTGCTTGATCGTCTGGGATAGCGATATCAAATTCTTTTTCAAATTCCATAATTAATTCAACTGTGTCTAGAGAATCTGCTCCTAGATCGTTAGTGAAAGAAGATTCTAATGAAACTTCACTTTCGTCAACTCCTAATTTGTCAACGATAATAGCTATTACTTTTTCTTTAACTTCTGACATCTCTGTAAGATATTTAATGTTAATTTATAATCGCGGCAAAGAAAAATAAAAGATGAGTGTTACACAAGTTTTGCAAAATGTTTCAATAACGCTCTATAATATCCTTTAAACCTTTTCTTTTAATGTTCGGAACCTGCACGTTATCAGCTGGTAAGCCAACAGGTATCAATAAGTATGGAGTCTCATTTTCAGGTCGATTTAGAATCTTTTTTAAGAATCTCATCGGACTTGGGGTATGAGTTAAGGCAAATAAACCTGCATTATGAACTGCCGAAAGAAAAAAGCCAACGGCTATACCCACCGACTCATTTACATAGTAATTCTGTAGCTTTTCATTCTCCTCTCCAAACTCGTACGAATGTTTCATCACCACCACAATATATGGAGCAACTTCAATAAACGGCTTGATATGATCTGTGCCAAAAGGCTTTAGATCTTCTAACCATGAATCGCTCATTCTACGGGTGTAGTTTTCTAGTTCCTCTTCTTCTGCTGCTTCTCTAATTTTCGATTTTATTTCATCGCTAGAAACAATACAGAAAGTCCAAGGTTGCTTGTGCGCCCCAGAAGGAGCTGTTGAAGCTGTTTTAATAATATTCTCCAAAATTTCTATTGGAAACGTTTGATTAGAATATTCGCGAACCGACCTACGCTTGTCCATTTGCTCAAAAAGAGCCCTGCTACGTTGCAGCATTTCTTCATTTGAGTAAGTAGTAGGATTTAGAGGAATAAAACCTTCGTCTGAGAGCATAGAGTATTAACTTTAATAATGTATAGTTTGTTATTTTTCTGTGGTTTCCTTTAAGGCACTTTCTTCTTTAGTCAGCACAATAATTACCGAATCATACATGTTACGCATGATCTCAGGGTTTTCCTCATAATAGGAATAGGACTTTTTAAATTGTTCTATATCTATATTATGAGAATCAAAAACCATCTTATAGTTTTCAAACACCAACTCATTGGGGTGAATACCTGGCATACTCAACCTGCGTTGAAAACGTGCTTCTACTAAAGAAATATCTTTCAGCACCATTACCATTTCTCCTTCCGGAATCAATCCCTCAGGTTTAGCTTGTCCTTCGGGAGCACAGGAAGTAAACCATCCCGTACATAACAGAACAACTAAAAAACTCGTGATTCTTTTCATGAATTAACGATCAAATGAAATTCTTTGCCCTTGTTTTGAAGCATCAATATTTCCGTTATCGTATGCCAAATGGCCGTTTACAAAAGTTTTTTCTACTTGCGTGCGGAAAGTATACCCCTCAAACGGAGACCAACCACATTTGTATAAGATGTTTGATTTATCTACGGTCCAAGGACTATCTGGATTCACCAATACTAAATCAGCAAAATACCCTTCTCTAATAAATCCTCTCTTTTCAACTGAAAATAAACGAGCTGGATTATGGCATGCTTTTTCTACCATCTTAGTAATGTGCAAAACCCCATCTAAGTGGAATTCCATCAAAGCAGTTAACGAGTGCTGCACTAAAGGACCTCCAGAAGGTGTTTTAGTGTATACCCCTGTTTTTTCTTCCAAGGTATGAGGGGCATGATCCGTAGCAATAATATCTAAGGTATCGTTATTCAATGCTTCTAGCAAAGCCAAACGATCTTCTTCATCTTTCACCGCTGGATTCCATTTAATAAAAGCCCCTTTGGTATCATAATCTGAGCGGTTAAACCACAAATGGTGCACACATGCTTCGGCTGTAATTCGCTTATCTAGCATTGGCCCTTTTTCAATCAACTCCAATTCTTTCTTGGTAGACAAATGCATAATATGCAATTGAGAGCCATTTCTTTTCGCCAAGTTAACCGCTTTACTTGAAGACTTGTAACATGCTTCATGACTTCTAATATCTGCATGATGCTTATATGGAATATCATCTCCAAATTTAGCTTCGTACATTGCTTGATTCGCCTTAATGGTATCATCATCTTCACAGTGCGTGGCAATTAATACCGGTGCATCATGAAATACATTGTCTAAAGAGTTATCGTTATCAACCACCATATCACCGGTAGATGATCCCATGAAAATTTTCACCCCACAAATTCTACGTGGATCAATGTTTCTAATTTCATTGATATTGCTATTCGTCACCCCTAAATAAAAAGAGTAGTTACCTAACGAAGTTCTGGAAGCTATTTCGTACTTCTTTTCTAGTTCTTCAATGGTAACTGCTTGCGGCACGGTATTAGGCATTTCCATAAAAGTAGTAATTCCACCCGCTACAGCTGCCGTTGATTCTGATTGAATATCTCCTTTATGCGTTAAACCTGGCTCCCTAAAGTGCACTTGATCATCAATTAATCCTGGAATTAAAAACTTCCCAGTAGCATCAATTTCTTTATCTGCATGAGGTAGTTCCTCTCCAGCCTTTCCAACTATTACAATTACATCATCTTCTACTAACACAAAGCCAGTAAAAATTTCTCCTTCATTTACAATCTGTGCATCCCTGATTAATGTACGCATATTCAAAATTTAGTACTGCAAAAATAAAACAACTAAAGGGTTGGATTCTTGCCGAATTTCTTAATTAATGTTTCAAAAATTTACCTTGTCCTAGTATTTTATCCGTACTGGAAACCTGAAAGAAATAAGACCCTGAACTCCAATAACTCACATTCAAATCCCATAGAAATTCACCTTTAGTGAAATTTCTTTTGGCACTAAATACCTGTTTACCCGAAACATCTAAAATAACTAATTGAATTTCTTCCTGCTTACCAAGTTTTCCATTAAATGTAATTTTTTCCGTTACTGGATTAGGATAAAAGCTAACTTCATCTACTAATTCAATCTCAGCAACACTTACCGGCCAAAGTTCAACTGTAATACTTGTAGTATCCATGCACCCATTGGGGTCTACCATATATACTTCTATCATTCCGGTAGAGGCACTATCCCATTTAATAGAAACTTGATTATTAGAATTAATAACAATAGAACCTCCTATTACATTCCAATTATAAAAGGATCCATTTTGAGCAGTAACTTGATACGGTGCCACACGATTTTGAGAAGAAATCAATGGCCCCGTCATGTTTCCAATAATTGGTTTTGGATTTACTTGGATCAAATAGGAGGTAGAACCCGCACAACCACCAGTGGTAGTGTATACAATATTATGAAAACCAACTCCTGCTGAATTAGGATCAAATAAACTGTCCGAAATACCACTTCCTGCAAATGTACCCCCAGAAGGATTTCCTATTAAAACCACGCTACTTTCATTCACACAGTAGGAGGTTTTAATATTCGTTATTTCTGGAGACCCCATTCCAATCATGGCGGTTTGAGTAGCTGAGCTAGAGCAACCATTTGCAGTAACCGTGTAAGTAATATCTATAGGCCCAGTACCATTTACAGTAGGATCTAAAATATTATTTACAACTCCAATTCCAGAATAAGTTCCTCCAGCAGGAGAACCTCCTGATAAATTTACCAGACCACCTGTCAAACAAAGGTTTGGAATTGCAACTAAAGTAACCGAAGGACCAGATACCACCGTATAGTTGGCAACACCTGGACTGGCGCAAGAGTTTACTGCATTGGTATAGGTGATTTGATGCACACCAACACCCGCAACTGCTGCATCAAATGAAACACCTCCAACAATTCCAGTACCTGAATACACACCTCCTGAAGGTGATCCAGCCGTCAAAATAAAAGAAGGTTCATTTTCACAAATCGAAGTATCATTTAAACTAAACTGAATAGAATTAACCACATCGATAGTGGTAGAGTCCATTCCTGAACAACCTGTTGTGGCATCCGAATACGAATAATAAATCCAATGTAAACCAACGCCTGCAGTACTTGGATCAAAAACACCATTAGTTACAGCAGTTCCAGAATACGTTCCTCCCCCTGGACTACCCCCAGAAAGTACTACAGAAGTTGTAGCCAAACACTCAGACGGCAAACTCGTCATAGTTACGGTAGGTAGAGGATTTACAGTAATGGTATTGGTAGCAGCAGAAACACACAAACCACCGGAACCAAAATAAGTTATGGTTTGCGTACCCGGACCAGCAATGGCGGGATCAAAAGTAGCCGTAGCTGAATCAACACCTAATCCAGAATAATACCCTCCTGATGGCGTACCTCCTGTTAAACTAACGAGGGCAGAACTATCACATACATCTGAAAAAGCACCCAAGGAAGTGGAAGTACCTGGTAATACATTTAAAGTTGTACTTGCCGTTCCTGAACACCCGTTGGTATCAACGTAGGTATAGGTAATGGTATGTAACCCCAGTCCGGCAAGCGCAGGATCAAAAACATTATTTGACACTCCTGTTCCAGAATAGGTACCCCCTGCAGGAGTTCCTCCAAACAAGGCAAATGAAGAGCTGTTATCGCATACACTCGCACTAAAACCAGGCAATGTAACCGTTGGCGGCAATGTAACCGTAATGTTTTCAACTGCTGTTCCAGTACACCCTCCATTGGTTACCGTATACGTTAATGGAAATGTTCCCACTCCAGCTACCATTGGGTCAAATGAATTATTAGTTACCCCATTCCCTGACCATGTTCCTCCGGTTGGAGAGCCTCCTGTTAAAGGAATCAATCCTGAAACCATACATGCCGATGCAATTGGGGAAGTAGTCACCACGGGTGCGGCATTAACGGTAATAAAATTACTTTGAACTACTGAATCCTGACCCGTTGAATTAGTCACTTTTAGTTTTACTTCATAAGTACCCGCAGTGGCGTATCCAATAGTAATAACTGAGTCTGTGGAAGTTGCCGGACTACCCCCCGTAAAAGTCCATTCTACAGTATTAGGTCCATTTGAAGATGTATTGGTAAATAGTACAGAATCACCTTCACATACAGTCGTAACGTTTGAAGTAAAAGAAGCTACCGGTGGGTTTCCTAAAGGTTGTTGTGCAAGACCGGTAATAATAATTGAGTAGGCCTGTCCACCTACAAGCCCTCCTAAAGTACCCTTATGACTAACGGTAAAGGTATAGAGACCTGCTGTTGGACTATCAAAAATCACCTTCTCTACATTATCCTTTACGTTGTCGCCTCGAGTGGCAGCGTTTGAAGGCATAGCTCCATTGACAACCCATGGCTGCTTTATGGTTCCAGAAGCATCTGAAATTCTCAAATCTAAATCGTTAACCAAAATCACATTTGTTGGGTCTAATGCCGCAGATTGCAAGGCAGCTGCTGGATCATTCCATACAATAGTTGCTTCCACATCCTTAGTTCCATCCGTATAAAATGTATAGGTGTCAGAACCGTTATTGGATAGTGTGGCTTCTATGATCTTGTTTTCCGTGGTATCCGCAATAACATCTGCGGCACCTTTAACATTTAACAATCCCCAGCCAAACTTGAAATCAGGACCTGTTAAACCGGCCTCGTTTGCGGTATGGATAACTAGCGCCTTTAAACTTGACGCGGTCATGTAAGTACTATTGGAATCATTGTACATCTCTTGAAGTAAGGCCATTGACCCAGTGGCATTTGGTGCCGACATAGAAGTCCCGTTACTACTATAGTAATCTGAATTACTAGAACTTCCTGATGAATACAAAGAGATTCCATTAGCCACAATATCCGGTTTTATTCTACCATCATCTGTTGGACCCCATCCACTAAAGGAAGACATCACCACATCGCTAACCTGACTCCACCCATTTGGGATATCAGAAACCGCACCTACGGTTAAAATATTTTTGGCATTTCCGGAAGAGGAAATACAATCATAACCGGTTGTTCCTCCATCACGTCCACGTGAAACGGTGGAGTTAATCCAACTTCCATTGTAATAAATATCATGTGAAGTTACCGAAGCTGGAGGCTCATCATTTCTATCATTTCCTGCAGATTTTACAATTAAATAATTTGGCGCAGCATTGGCAATCAAATCCCAACTACGTGCATTCCAAGAATAAAAACCAAACATATAATCTTCCACCCCGCTAATAGTGGTATCTCCATACCATCTCCAGCCTCCACTGCTCATTTCTCTCCATCCTGTGATTCGTCCGTACGAATGATTTGAAATCAATCCAGCAGCGGAAAAGGTAGTCATTTCACTATCATCATTTGAAAAATCGTGGGCACTAATGTTTGCAGCTGTAGCCATCCCTTTGGCATTGGCCTGAACTCCTGAAGCGGCCAGAGTTCCAGCCACGTGAGTTGCATGGTCACTTAAAGAGGTAGCTCCATCAGTTTGCGTAATTCTTCCGGTAAGTTCATTATGCGTACCTCTAACCGCACCGCCATCCCATTCACCAATGGTCATTCCATTACCGGTAAGACCATATCCATTGGTAGCCCCTGCTACCACCAAATTAGTACCTACAGTAGCTGCCGCATTTGAGTTGTCATTCGAATAAAAAACGGGAAACCCATTAGGCTCGAAACGTACTAATTGAATAATTTCAGATTGGTCATTAATCTCCACAATTTTGACGTTTCCAGTAACCTGTAGCTGAACTGCCAACAAACTATCTTGAATTTCCTTCTGACGAAATTCTTGGTACAGTTGATTACGTAACTTTTGGTTTTCAATCACGCTCTCCTGCGCAACTGATCCAATGGCGATACAACCAAATAAGAAAGTAAAGATTTTATTCATGGTCAACTCTTTAGAAAATAATGGGGTAGCAAATATACGAGAAATGATGAGCCTATCTTAACACAAAAAAGGCAACTCTATTAAATGCAAAAGCCCTTGCATTCGAAAATACAAGGACTTAATAGAATGACGATTCCTAAACCGATGTCAAGATACAACAAATCCGAGTTAAAAAATCAAAGTATTGGGGGGGGTTAAGGGCTGACCACCCTTATTCTGACAGAAGTATGACTTAGAGCTCTCTTTCTACCAATTCGGCCACCTCGGTTAGGTCTTGATACCAATCTTTTCCGTACTTTCTAATAAGAGGTCCTTTTAGAAATCTATATACGGGAACATTTAATTCTTTACCCAAAGTACACGCATCTGAGCATATGTCCCATTTATCGTAATTAATTGCATCAAATTGTTTGTACGCTTTAATTCGAATAGGATATAGCGCGCATGAAATAGGTTTCGGCCAATCTACTTTACCATCATTATGCGCTTTTTCAATAGCACATAAAGCAGCTCCATCCTCAGAAAAAAATACGTATGCGCATTCCGCATTATTGACCAAGGGTGTTTCATATTCTTTGTCCCTTTCCTCATAAACCGAGGTTCCAAATTCTTCAACCGAAGCAATTCCTTCTTGACGCATATAGGGTTTTACGATTGGATAAATATTTTCCAGAATGTCCTTCTCATCATTGGTTAATGGGGCACCAGCGTCACCTGAAATACAACACTCTCCCTTGCATGCCGATAAATTGCATACAAATTCCTTTTTAAATACATCTCTAGAAACAACCGTTTTCCCTACTTCAATCATGATTGACTTTGCCTTAACACATGCAGCTGCAAATATCTGATTTTCTAATGGGTTATTGTTTGCGATTGGAATTAATTTCAGAAACAAAAAGAATCCTAAATTTTATAGAATTTTTCACCCTACTATTAAACCTTATCATTTCTTTACGCTCTTAAGCACCATTATGAAAAGATCCACACTTTTATGTTTATCAGCAAGCATTTTAGCCATGAATGCTTGTAGCAACTTGCAAATGGTAAATAGTATTGAGGAAGAACAAATTCAAACAGTAACTTCTAAGTACTACGATTCTAAAAGTCAAATACGTTACCGGGTATCAAATGATGAAGAGAACTTACATCTCAATATCAAAACCAACCATGAACCAACTATTGCCAAAATTTTACGCGCAGGCATGACCGTATATTTTGATCCTTCGGGTAGAAAAAAGAAATCCATTTATGTGAATTACCCCATGGGCTCTCCTCAAGGCAGTGAGCAACTAAACCAAAACGGCCCAAGAGGTAAAAAACCCGATTTAAAAACATTGATCAATTCTACTTCTACAGGAGTTCAATTTGTGAAAAATGAAAAAAAGCGAAATTTCACAACCTTAAATCCTCAAGCTAATATGCAATTGCGTATTAAAGCCAATGCTTCTAAAGAATTGGAATACGATCTAATCATTCCTTTTACCGAAATCTCAACCAATGGAAGAGCCGGTTTGCTAGATCTTTCAATAGGTATTGTTACGGGAAGTTTTGACATGGAACAAAGACCTCCAATGGGTGATGAAGGACAAGGTGGTGGCCGCTCTGGTGGTGGCGGGAGACCTCAACAAGGAGTGAGTTCAAATAGCGCTAATTATAGCGGAGGAGGAAAAGGTCCTCAATCTGGATCTGCACCTCATTCTGGATTTTCTGAAATGAACGAAGAATCAAAAATCTGGTTTCAGATAGGTTTATATCGCTAAACAGTTTGGCTACCTTTGAAGAGAACAAAGAAGTCTACTATGAACTACTCCCACATTAACGAAGCACCAAAGTCCTATTCATCAGGTAATATTATTAGTCGATTTATTGATGGACTGGCCTTTAGATATTATTGGGCAACCGAAGGGTTACGTGAAGAAGACCTCCTGTTTTCTCCCTCCGAAGACGCTATGAGTTGCCGACAAACTTTAGAACATATGGTGTGGTTATCCGTAATGATCAAAAACGCAATAATGGATAAAAAGTGTGATCGCGCCATCAACCAAGATTTTATAGAAATGACCTTCTCCGATTTACGCACCATTTTTTTGGCTAATCTAGAATTAGCCAGCGTCTTAGCTCGAACAAAGGCAGAAAGCGATCTAGAAGAACTACGGGTAATTATTCAATCCAAAGATAAGGAATACTTTTTTCCTTTATGGAATATGATGAATGGACCTATAGCTGATGCCTTGTATCATACCGGACAAATTGTTTCATTTAGAAGATCATCTGGGAATCCTTTACCAAAAGGGGTTAATCACTTAATTGGAAAAGGAGCACTTTAACATAAAATACTTTAACTCATTATTCGAATTCATAAGCTCCCCTGTTTCTTTTAGTCAAAAAAATGTTGTTTTCTACCTACAATAATCAATCAAAAGGCTTTAAAAAAGGAATACCACTCCGCATTAAATACGTTCCCTTTTCCGTTAAAAAAAACACAAAGCTACGGATGTATGGATATTACTAATTATCCAATTAGAAAAAGTGGTTTTAATTTCTAGAAACCCTAATTTCTTCCAGTATTATAGAACCAAATAATCCTTGCTTATAGGAAAAATACACGGTAAGATCTTTCCATTGATTAGGTTTTACACCATTTAATATTTTTTGATATTCGGGATAGAAAAACACCTCGTCATTAACCATGAAATAGAAACCAGAACTCAGTCTTTGACTTTGAATTCCAAGTAATTTACTAGAATCGTGAAAAACTCTAGCGTCTTTAGTAAACACCTTTGAATTGCAAAATAAAAAGGGCGTTAATACGGCACAACTTATCAAGTAGGCCAGAAAAAGAGATGTCAATATTTTTACGAATGAAACCTCTTCTTTTACATATCTAAAAACCAACAAAATGGAAGGCAATATCAAAATGGCAGATAAGTACCAAAATAGGTTAAAGGATAAATTGGGAAAAAGAGTGTTTATGCTAACCGAACGATACACCGAATAACAGACCACTACAATAAGCAATTGCAAAAATTTACTTGACTTTATTTTTTGGATTAACTTATTCAACGGTCACAAAAAGATTTAATCTTCCAACTCCTTCACGGTAAAAGTAGGGTCATACAACACCTTTAACCAAACCAAAATTATGGGCACCACCTTTATTACGTGCGGAATAAAATAGGTGCTTCTTATACTACTTGGATACAAGTCGGTTGGAGCTAGTTGGGTAAATAAAACAGTTCCAACTAATAAAACCAAATTGAAGTTGTTCTTAGGTTGTGCAAAATACCAGATAGACACTCCGGCAATGGCAATAATAAAAGTAGGCGACTCTGCCTTGTGGTTAAACAAAACCACCCACATCAGTACAGAGGCCAAAACTAATTGTCGAAAAACGGGGTTCGAATATTTCTTAATTTGCGTAAAAGGAACTAAAAATAATGCCACGCCTAAGGCCGTTAACATCCCTCCTGAAGGCACCAAACCAAACCAATACTTTAGCCATCCCATGATAGACAAACTAAAATCTACTGGCTTATCTGCCTTTAACAACACCCACCAGTTTTGGTACTGCTGAATCAACTCATCTGGACTTACTACCATTAGCGGCAAAGCAAATAATATCACCGTCCATAAAACCGCATACCCTATAGCTTTAATTTTATCTGGATAAAACAAAAATAGCGCAAATGCTACCACTCCAAATATCTTGATATACATAGATAGTACAATCATTAAAGTAGCTAAGGCCATGTTTTTACGTTCTAAAAACACGAACGACAAAACCATTAGTCCAGCCATTAATCCATTACTTTGAGAGCTTTGTATATTCGTTACAAACTCCACAATCATAAACAACCAAATCCAGAATTTATTTTTATTACCGGCTAAGTCTAAACGCCAAATGGCATAGAAAACTAAAGCATTCAACAAATTCCATAAAAACAAACCCAGCCAAGTTGGAATAAAAACAAACACCCCAAAAAGCAAAGCAAACGTGGGACTGTACTTATAAAAGTCTACATGCACATCTAAATGTCGAGCATACAGATTCTCGTTATGAATCAGACTAAAAAATGATTGTTTGAATATGAGATAATTATTGTAAAACGAAACTTCTACATCACGAATCATATAAGTATCTAACGACAAATTTTGAAGCGTTATAATTGCCGTTATTACTATTGTCAATAAAGTAACAATAGTTGATTTTCGCTTGAATACCTCTAAAACGTTCACGTTTAAATTAACTAGGGTTTACATCTTCCCACAACTCTAAGTAATTGCCTTCACCATCTTGACACCAAGCAAATTTACCTTCTTCATGTACCTCCATAGTTTTTACTTCTACACCTTTTGCCTCTAACTTTTTGATGACCTCTTCTATGTTAGAAACACGCAAATTCATGGTGAATATCTTGGGTGATTTTGCCGGAAGATTTGTTTTAGCAGGCATGATGGACCAAGCAAAATACCTTTTGTTACTTTCTGTATCCGTATAGGGAAAAGAAATGTAATACACTTCACTATTTCCCCAAGTTTCGTGTTTTAAACCCAAGTGGTCTTCATACCATTGAGCTAACTTCTTGGAATCTTGTGCGTAGATAAAAACGCCTCCAATATTTTCAACTTTTCCAGCCATCTTAAATGCTATTAAAAATTTGACTCACTTTATCAGAAATACTTTCTTCTCCGTCTTTGTGCTTGAACTCATTGGTAGCAGAATCATACACATAATCCTTACTCCACTCTTTATGATTTGCCGCCAATTCAATCATGGCATCGGCAATAAAGTGAACCTCTTCATTGGTCATGGTAGGGTGAATACTACATCTAATCCAACCTGGTTTCGAAGCAAAAACACCATGATCAATTTCCTCGGTAATTTTATTCGATACTTGTTCTTCAATACCTAGCAAAATATGTCCGTAAGTACCCGCGCAAGAACATCCCCCGCGCATTTGAATTCCAAAACGATCATTCAACATTTTCACTCCTAAATTGAAATGTAAATCATCAATATAATAGGATATCACTCCCATTCTATTTTTGATGTTATCTGCCAAAACATGAATATTAGACACTGGATCAATAGTGTCAAAAATGATATCTAATATTTCATGTTCACGTTTCAGGATATTCTCTACTCCCATGTGATCTTTTAACTTCACAGAAAGAGCCGCTTTAATGGTTTGCATAAACGGTGGAGTTCCTCCAGCCTCACGCACTTCTACCTCATCAAAATACTTTCTACCTCCCCAAGGATTGGTCCATGAAACGGTTCCGCCACCAGCAACATCTGGGACTTCATTATTATAGTAATCTTTATGGAAAATCATGATTCCAGGAGTTCCAGGACCACCTAGAAATTTATGTGGAGAAAAGAATACCGCATCTAAATGTTCTTCTTCATCTGCAGGATGCATATTTACCTCAACATACGGTGCCGAACAAGCAAAATCAACAAAACAGCAACCGCCATTTTGATGCATGATTTTTGCAATTTGGTGATAAGGCGTTACCACTCCGGTTACGTTAGAACATCCCGTAACACTTGCAATCTTCATTTTTCTATCCTTATACTTTTCCAGTAAACGCTTTAAATCTTCTAAGTCAGGAAGACCATTTTCATCTTCTTGAATTATTTCTAGAGTAACAATAGTTTCTAACCATGAAGTGTGGTTAGAATGGTGTTCCATATGGGTAATGAAAACCACTGGTCTATCCTCTGTTGCAATGGTAATTTGATCTTTAAAGCTCTCGTGAATTTTATATCCTAAAATTCGTTGAAACTTGTTTACCACACCCGTCATTCCTGATTCACACGCAATGATGTAATCGTCTTTTGACGCATTTACATGGTCTTTTATAATATCTAAAGCATCGTGAAAAGCCACGGTCATGGTGCTTCCAGTAACAGAAGTCTCTGTATGGGTATTCCCTAAAAAAGGACCAAACTTATGCGTTAAAGCATCTTCAATAGGACCGTACAGTCTACCACTGGCTGTCCAATCAGCATACACAATTTTTTTCTCTCCATAGGGAGTCTGAAATTTTTGATCAATGCCTACAATATTCTTACGAAACGGTGCGAAATAACTCTCTAAATTCATATCTCAAAGTATTGCCACAAATGTAATGGTATTAACCTTTTATCCCAATACGAAAATAAATTCTGAAAGTATCATTTATCCCTCCTAATTCCATTGTGCAAAACATCTTGTTTTATACTGGAATTGCACTTTTGTAGCTCCCAAATCCTAGCTATATTAGTTTTCCAAAACAGCTCCCAAATCCTAGCATTGGATTATGGAATCGATCACATGAGTCTAAACGAAGAACTATACAAATCTGGCGCACTAGAAGCGCTTGCATACTTTGATGTATTTGACTTTCCGTTATCCAAACAGGAAATATTAAAATACTCTAGATTTCCCAATTTATGTGCTTTAGACAATGAGTTAAATGCGCTAATTAGTGACGAATTAATATTTGAAGTAGGTGGCTTTTTCTCTATCCGGAACGAGGTAAGCTTGGCAAAAAAACGAAATGAAAGTGCTTCTAGAGCGCATCAGTATCATTTTCAGGCGCAAAAAAAGTCAAAACTCATTAGCAAATTTCCGTACGTTAGAGGAGTATTTATCTCTGGATCTTTATCCAAAGGCGTAATGCATGAAGATGGTGATATTGACTTCTTTATTGTAACCAGTCCTAACCGATTATGGGTAGCCAGAACTCTATTGATTTTGTATAAAAAGGTCTTTTTGTTAAACTCTCGAAAGTACTTTTGCATTAATTACCTGGTAGACAAAAACTCGCTAGATATTGATCAAAAAAACCGGTTCACGGCTGTAGAACTTCTCTCTTTGTTGCCTATGGTGAATGAAGAAATGCATCAAAACATTATTAGAAGCAATTCATGGTTAGAGAAATATTTCTCGGGGCATTTTCATCAAAACCCAGAAATACAACCTTTGAATAAGTATAGATTAAAATCATTTTTAGAAGCTGTTTTAAACGGCTCGTTAGGTAATGTACTGGATGACTTTTTTATGAATATCACCTTAAAACGTTGGAGAAACAAGTTTGGCAACATGCCCGAAAAAGATTTCCAAATTGCTTTAAAAACTACCAAACAAGTTTCTAAACATCACCCGAGTCATTTTCAAAAAAAGGTACTTAAAGCCTATGAAAAACGAATGGAACTAATTCGTATAAAAGTATCCAATTTACCGCAAACCGTTTCTGAATCTGCCTAATGCCAAAGATTTTATTTAGTCATAGTTACTACTATAAATTAGATCCAAAACAGTGGAAAACAGGAATGCCTTATCCTCCGTTGGGTACCATTTATGCCGCCTCATTCATGCGCGAAAATGGTTTTGATATTTCTTTATTTGACGTGTGTTTGAAAGATAGCCCCATTGAAATTGAACAGATTTTACAAAATGAAAAACCTGATTATCTGGTTTTATATGATGACGGGTTCAATTACCTCACCAAAATGTGCTTGACCAATATGCGAGAGGCTGCATTTAACATGATGCAAATGGCCAAAAAGCATCAATGTAAAATACTAGTTTCAAGTTCTGATTCTACCGATCATTTTGAACAATACCTCGAAAAAGGTGCCGATGTTATTTTGCTAGGTGAAGGCGAGATATCCTTACTAGAATCCATTCAAAGCTTTGAAAACAACACCGATTTAAAAGACGTTAAAGGAATTTGCTTTAAACAAGAAGAACTGATTAACACCGGCAAACGTCCCGTTTTGAAAGATTTAGATTCCCTACCTCAACCGGCTTGGGATTTAATTGATTTAGACGCATACAAAGCTATTTGGAAACAACACGGTCATGAGTTTACGCTAAACATGGCCACCACCCGCGGATGTCCATACCATTGCAATTGGTGTGCAAAGCCTATTTATGGGCAACGTTACAATGTGCGCTCTCCTAAAAGTGTGGTGGAAGAAATGCTTTGGATCAAAGAGCATTTTGGAGTGATTAAGTACTGGATGTGCGATGATATTTTTGGATTAAAACCAGGATGGGTACAAACTTTTGATGAAGAATTAAAAAATGCCCAACTCTCTATTCGTTACAAAATTCAAAGTAGAGCTGATCTGCTTTTAAAAGAAAATAACATTGATGCACTCGTAAGCTCGGGATTAGAAGAAGTATGGATTGGCGCGGAAAGTGGCTCTCAAAAGGTACTGGATGCTATGGATAAAGGTACCACCATTGAACAGATTGAAAAAAGCACGACTTTACTCCAATCTAAAGGAGTTTTGGTAGCGTATTTCTTACAATTCGGGTACTTAGGAGAAACCAAAGAAGACATTGAGGCTACCATAGAAATGTTGCTGCGTAATATGCCCGACAATATTGGTGTAAGTGTTTCGTACCCTTTACCTGGGACACCTTTTTACGATAAAGTAAAAACCCAATTAGGAACTAAAGCCAACTGGACGGATTCGGATGATTTGGCCATGATGTTTCAAAATACTTTTAATCAGGATTATTATAAATTACTGCACAGATACGTGCATAAAGTGTATCGTCATGCTCAAGCTAAAAAATGGCTAAAAAGTCATAATCCATTAAGTAATCAAGGAATTAAAATGCTAGGTAAACGTATCGTGTATATGCCATTGATTGCTAATATGAAATCTCAGTTACATACCCTAAGTAATACCAACACTTAATGGCCGATTTTGATCACATAGCCAATCGGTATGATACTGATTTTACACAGACTGCTATAGGCAAAGCGCAACGACAGTTAGTGCACCATCAATTAGAAAAGTTACAATTAGATTTTAACCAAGTTAGGGTGCTTGAAATAAACTGTGGAACCGGTCAAGATGCATTGTATTTCGCTAAGAAAGGAGCTCAAGTTTTAGCTACGGATATCTCGTACGAAATGGTTTCGGTTACTCAAAAAAAAACGCTGGAGTTTCCGAATGTAAGTAGTGAGGTATTAGACATCAACCAATTGTCTACATTTCATTCCGATGAAAAATACGATGTCATTTTCTCTAATTTCGGTGGACTAAATTGTCTAACAACATTACAGTTACAGACGTTTCTAGAGGTGGCTTCCACTAGATTAGAAAAGAACGGCCAATTAATCATGGTAATAATGCCTGAGTTTTGTGGTTGGGAAACCTTATACTTCTTATCAAAATTTAATTGGAAAAAGGCATTTAGAAGAAAAAACAAAAGTGGGGTACTTGCTAAATTAGATGGAAAAGAGGTTAAAACATACTATTATTCTCCATTGAATGTAATAAAACTAGCTTCAAAATTTAAAATGAAATGGATTTCTCCAATCGGATTATTTGTTCCACCATCCTACCTAAATAAGCTATTCTTAAATTATCCAAAAACACTTCGTTTCTTTGAAAAAAGAGATGAAAAGGCTTCTAACTCTTTCTTTTTATCTGCTTTGTCAGACCATTACCTCATTTCATTAAATCTACGGTAATGGATGTACTACTCACACATGGTTACTTTATTGCCGAAGACGCTATTGAACAAAAAATAATGCGTCCTTATCCTCCATTGGGTTTATTGTATTTATCTGCTTATCTCAAGCAAGAAAACCTAGAGGTAAAGGTTTTTGACTCAACGTTTTCTACGTATGAAGAACTTCAAAAAGTGGTATTAAACGCAAAACCCAAGGTCATTGCCATCTATGCCAATTTGATGACTAAAGTGAATAATATCCGTTTTATGAAATGGATTAAAACGCAACCGGAATTACAGGATTCTAAGGTAATAATGGGCGGTCCTGATGTGACTTACAATTGCGATAACTATCTTCATTTTGGAGCTGATTTTTTGGTGATTGGTGAGGGAGAGCAAACGCTTACTGAGCTATCAAAAGCGCTCATTTGTGAAAGTGATTTTACGGCCATTTCAGGTATTGCGTTTTTAGAAGGAAACAATTTGATTCAAACGGAAGCGCGTGTCAAAATCAAAGACATGAATCAACTTCCGGTACCTGACAGAGAAGCCATTGATTTAAGTTTATACTTAAACGCATGGAAAGAATTTCATGGCACCAATACCCTCAACATCTCTACCCAAAGAGGTTGCCCCTATACCTGTAAATGGTGTAGTACGGCAGTGTATGGAAAAAGTTACCGAAGAAGATCTCCAGAACTGGTAGTTCAAGAAATTAAAGGATTAATAGAAAATTACAAACCCGACTCCTTATGGTTTGTAGATGATGTTTTTACCGTAAATCATAAATGGTTGCGAGAATTACATCAAGAATTCAAAAAGCATCAAATTGTTATTCCATTTGAGATTATTACGCGAGCGGAGCGCTTAAACGATGAGGTCCTACAAATGCTCAAAGAAATGGGCTGCAGTAAAATATGGATTGGAGCAGAAAGTGGATCGCAACGAATAATTAATGAAATGGACCGTAGAGTGGATATTGACTTGGTTCGCGATATGATTATTCGAACTAAAGAATTTGGTATTGCTACCGGTACTTTTATCATGGTAGGCTACCCTACCGAAACCAAAGAAGATATTGACCTGACGGTGAATTACCTTAAAAAAGCAGATCCTGATAGCTTTACCATAACCGTGGCCTACCCCATAAAAGGAACTGGTTTATACAATCAGATTGAAGATCAAATTATTCAAAAACCAGATTGGAATAAATCTACCGATAGAGATATTGATTTTAAAAGAACTTACCCCAGAAAATTCTATAATTACGCGGTAAATCATGTGGTAAATGAAGTCAATGCGGCTAAGGAATTCAAAAGCGGCAAAACGCTAAAAGGTCTAAAATCTAAAAGTAAATCGATTGCGGCAACGGTATTAATGAAGTTAAACTCATGAAATATCTATCGTTCCTAATATTTCTGTTGCCATTTATTTCATCATGTATTAATGATCCGATAGAACCGTATGCGCATGATCCAAATGAAATAACATTAAAATGGAATGCTTCGTATGATGCAGAAAAAATGGAGAATGCCATAACCGGGTTAAATTGGGCGCTATCGCATGTGGGGGCAAGACAGCTTGCAAACCCTACCATTTCCAATACATACCTAACCATAAATCTGCAGCAATTGCAATTCCCAGATTATGGCCATACAGCAATGTATTCCTTACATAAAAATCTGCAAGGATCCGAGGAGTATTTACGTAATAGTAGTTTTGATTTAGGTAAATATATTACGTTACTTGTTGGTTCTTCTCCTCATTATTATGAAATAACTGGAACTCCCATTCATTTAAAAGACATTCTTTCTCAATACCATTTGCAACCCAAAAAAGGCTTTTTAAACAACTCATCTATTTCTCCCAATCATCGTACGCTTTCCTTTTCGTCTCCAAACGGACTCCACCAATTGTTTTTATCTACAGAGATAGATTCTGTTTCGAAGCAAGTTTTAGAATTTGAAACCTTAGAAATTTCAGAAAACGGACAGCCAATTTTTGCCATTTTCAGTGCCGACTCTATTCGATTGGATTATGCGGACCCTGCCATATCCACTTCCGGAAAACCTGCCAAATGCATGTGGTGTCATGAAAGTAAAATCAATCCTCTTTTTAGTAAACAATCAAACTACCCAGGTTATTTAACTGCAAAACAATTAGAAGACACCTTGATTTTCTTTAGGTCTCATCATGAGTCTAAACAAACCACGTTACCAAATGGGGTTGATTTCAGCCAAAATGAAGAACATGTGCAAATGGAATTGCAATACATCATGTATCAACAGCCAAGTGCGCAAAGGCTGGCCAGTGAATGGAATATGACCATTGCGGAAGTAGAAGCTTTATTAATTAATCAACTAAAAATTAACAATACAGAATTTATGTTTTTACCCGAAGGATACGTTAGAATCGAGGTTAATAAATTCGCTCCCATTTCAGAAATTAGAACGTCTACCTTTGTACGGGAACCCTCTTCAATTGAGGTTAACTATATCAAATAAAGAAGCTTTCAAATAGAAAAAATACCAGTGAAAAATAAAATCATCATATTCAATCCAAGAAGCGCCAATTCTAAGCATAGAATTCCTAATTCTATTCTTCAAGTTGGGGCCTCTATTCAAGGTAAACGTGAATACATTTTTGTGGATGGAAACTTGGAAAAAGATCCGCAACAAAAAATTATTTCTCTTTGCGAGTCGGGTGAGTATGGCTATTTCTGTTCTACGGTAATGCCCGGACCACAATTACGTCAAGCCATCCCCATTACCCAAGAATTAAAAAAGCTTTTCCCTGAAATTACAACTATTTGGGGGGGCTATTTTGCATCTAATCAATACCAAGTTTGCATGGATTCTGGTGTGGTGGACTACATTATTAACGGTCCCGGAGATGTAGCCTTTCCTTCTTTACTGGATGAATTAGAAAAGGGGATCACAACTGATCTTGGAGCAATAAAAAACCTCATTTTCCGAAATGAAAAGGGAGAAATAATTAAAACAGCTAAAGAACCCCTATTAGATCAAGATGCTCTTCCAGACCTTCCATACACGCACTTAAACCAATATTATCCAGTAAAAAACTACTTGGCTAAAACGTTTATGGGTAACACAACGCTTTCGTACCATTCCAGTATGGGATGCCCTTTTACCTGTTCATTTTGCGGTATCGTTCCTATTTTTAATGCCGCTTGGAAAGGTAAATCGGCTGAGGGAATGTATAAGGATGTGAAGTACTTTAAGGATAAATATGGAATTGATGCTATTGAGTTTCACGACAATAACTTCTTCACTTCCAAAAAGCGCGTAGTTGAATTCTCTAAACTCATTATGGATGACAACATCAAATACTGGGGAGAGGGAAGAATTGATACCATTAACCGCTATTCGGACGAGGATTTACAACTGATGAAAAAAGCGGGTTGCACAATGATTTTTCTAGGAGCAGAAACCGGTAACGATGAAGTCTTAAAGCAAATGAATAAAGGCGGCACCCAATCGGGTAAAATGATTAAGGAGTTTGCCGCCCGTATGAAACGTGTGGGTATTATTCCTGAAATGTCTTTTGTACTCGGAATGCCTGCCGAAACCGAAGAACAGGTGTACAAACAAATATTATGGGATATCAATTTCATTAAAGAAATCAAGGAAATAAATCCCGATACCGAGATTATCATTTATCTGTACAGTCCAACACCTACCGAAGGTTCTGATCTATATCAACAAATTATTGAAGCCGGGTTTAGTTTTCCATCCACGTTAGAAGAATGGATTTCTCCAAGTTGGGAAAACTTTGACCTACGAAAGAACCCCTTAACGC
Organism: uncultured Flavobacteriales bacterium; assembly: GCA_913057875.1. GTDB lineage: Bacteria > Bacteroidota > Bacteroidia > Flavobacteriales_G > Salibacteraceae > CAJXZP01. Next base: position 24,082 of record CAJXPI010000003.1, on the reverse strand, counting down.
CTTGGTTAAAACCATACATGATTGATACCATTCAAAATTTTGAAACGGTATTAAACGGTAAGTATCCAACGGTGTCCGATTTTAGAATTACGGGATATAAAAAGTCAATTCTTCACATAGCTTCCAATTGGAGGTACAAAACGGGGTTTTACAAATTACCTTATGAAATCAAAGCATTGCACAAAATTTGGAAATACCGTCAACCAGAAATTGAAGGTTTTTACTCCGAATAGTTACGGGTTTAGATAAAAGTTCCCTCGTTCAGTTTAAACGGACAATTAAATTATGGATTCACAAAAAATTTTGCATCGTTTTAAAACCGTAGTGCTGTACGGTACCGGGCAAATTTTGAGTGTTCTTTCAATTTTGATCTTGTCCATTTTTATTATCAGGTTCCACTCAAAAGAGTTGTGGGGTGCATTTGTTGAATTGCTTATTTGGAGCAACTTAATTTTGCTTTTCATCTCATTTGGGAGTTACGATTTACTTTTAAAATCATTCAGTAATTCCCCCAATTCCGTTAACAAAAACTGGAGTAAAAATTTAATGACTCGTTCGGTTTTATTACTCCCAACCGCTTTGATATTATTTATAGTTCCCGCTTTTAACGAGTTAAGGTTGTGGGTTCTTTTATGGATGGTATTGCAGTTCTTAGTCAATTCATTTCGGGTGCTGGTAGTGTTTCAAAGAAGGTTTCTGGTCCCCATTTATGCGGAGTCCCTTTACATCGTCTCTTTACTATCCATACTTGCTTTCCAGGTAAACTCTTTAAATTTAGAATTAATAATTCAGGTCATTTGCATTTCTTCTTTCCTAAAACTGTTGGTATACATTCCCTTCTTCCTGCCCACTTTGAAAGGATTTGTTTTTTCATACGATAAGAAGCAATTAATAAAGGCTTGGCCATTTTTTATTCTCGTATTCGTGGGTACCCTTCGGGCCAAAATGGATGTGTACTTAGCCGCTCATTTTTTTGATTATTCTAAATTGAGCAAGTATCAAATCTTAATTCAGTTTTTAATGTTGGCCGAAATGACCTGCTCCTTTTTAATTACTCCCTACTTAAAAACGTTTTATCGATCCGCAGATGAAGTGGTTCAAAAAATAAGAGGGCAACTCCTACTGCTTGGGGCATTAATTGCGGCTATAAGTATTGTGGTCATCTTTTTAGGAGTACATTTTTTGTATGGATTTAATTACAGTGTATTTCAATACTTCTTGGTTTTTCTTTTTATTCTTCCTACGTTGCTCCATATTATTCTCATCAACCAATATTATAAGCGAGATTTTCAGTTTAAGATAATAAGAGTGGTTAGTATAATTGGGTTTCTACAAATTGGGCTAGGTTATTTTTTAATTTCGAACCACGGAATTGATGGGGCCTTAGCCCTAAAAGTTGCCGGACAGTTTGTTGTTATTCTAATTTTATGGATGGGACTAAATAAAGCAATCAACCCAAGAGATTTATGAAAAAATTCATTCAAAAATTAATTCATCCTTTTTACAAACGTTACCATTTTTGGTATCACCGTAAGCCGCGTAAATACAATTTTGAAAAGGTTTATACATGGGTGCAGCCCAACGTATTTTCTCCTATAAACACGGTAAGCACTAAAGTATTTCTAGATTACGTTTCTACTCTAAATCTTACGAATAAAAAAGTACTCGAATTGGGTTGTGGCAGCGGCATTATTTCCATTCAAAGTGCATTTCAAGGAGCGCATGTAACGGCCTCTGATATTAATGAAACAGCAGTTAAATCCGTAGTAAAAACTGCTCAAGAGCAAGATCTTTTAGTTACTGGAATAGTAAGCGATTTATTCAACGAATTAAAGGGAGCTTCTTTTGACTATATTTTCATAAACCCACCCTATTATCCAAAAAACCCGCATAATTTGGAAGAAAACGCATGGTTTTGCGGTGAAAACTTCGATTTTTTCGCAAAACTGTTTTCGCAACTTTCTGTACTCGAATTGGATAAAACCCAAGCTCTAATGATTTTATCGAACGCCTGCGATTTGGAACAGATTTCCAGTAAAGCAACAAAAGAACAGTTAAAATTAAACGAAGTATATAAAGTGAAACTCACTTTTGAAACCAATTCTATTTATCGAGTTGTAAAAGCATCGTAATTGACGATTATTTTACCAAAAAACCGCATTATCTAATTAAACAATAATAACGCACACCGCCACTTTGTTACATTTGTAAGTATGAACGAATACTTAGATGCGGATCCAGAACATCTATCTGGTTCAGATAGAGATTTGGAAAAGGTTTTAAGACCTAAATCATTTGATGACTTTACCGGTCAAGATCATGTGGTAGAGAATCTTAAAGTATTTGTAGAGGCCGCTAAATTGCGTGAAGAAGCATTGGATCACGTTTTATTACATGGCCCTCCGGGATTGGGTAAAACCACCCTTTCTAACATCATTGCCAACGAACTAGGCGTAGACATCAAAATTACATCTGGACCCGTATTGGATAAACCAGGCGACCTTGCCGGTTTGTTAACCAATCTTGGTCCTAATGATGTGTTATTTATTGACGAAATTCACCGTTTAAAGCCTATTGTAGAAGAGTTTTTATACTCGGCTATGGAAGACTACAAAATTGATATTATGATTGATACGGGACCGAATGCACGTACCGTACAAATTGAGATTGAGCCTTTCACTTTAATTGGCGCCACTACGCGTTCAGGTTCATTAACCGCTCCTTTAAGAGCGCGTTTTGGAATCAATTCTAGATTGGCGTATTACAACTCTGATTTATTAGCCACTATCGTTACGCGATCGGCTGATATTTTGAATGTAAGTATTGATCATGAAGCTGCGCATGAAATTGCATCACGCAGTAGAGGTACACCGCGTATTACCAATTCATTGCTACGTAGAGTTCGAGATTTTGCGCAGATAAAAGGAAACGGTAACGTTGATCTAAAAATCACTCACTTTTCATTAGATGCGCTGAACGTAGATAAGAACGGCTTGGATGAAATGGACAACAAAATATTGGCTACCATTATTGACAAATTTAGAGGTGGCCCAGTGGGTTTAACTACTATTGCCACCGCAGTGGGCGAAGATTCAGGAACCATTGAAGAAGTGTACGAACCGTTTTTAATTCAAGAAGGTTTTTTACAACGTACCTCTAGAGGACGTGAAGTGACCGAATCTGCGTACAAACATTTAGGTAGAAATAGACCGTACGACCAATCCACCTTATTTTGAAAATCAATGCGCAACAAGCATTAGCTATTCAGCAAAAATCAGAAGAATTAGGATTTTCGCTGTTTGGTGTTTCTAAAGCGCAGTTTTTAGAAGAGGAAGCTCCTCGTTTAGAGTCTTTCCTGAACAAAAATCACCACGGTGAAATGGCCTGGCTGGCCAATAATTTTGACAAAAGAGTAGATCCTTCCGTGTTGGTAGAAGGGGCCAAAACCGTTATTTCACTTGGACTAGAATACCTGCCGGCTTTACCGCAACCGCAAGACCATACTTATAAAATATCCAAATACGCTTACGGAAAGGATTACCATAAAGTCATTAAGAAGAAGCTGATTGAACTCTTGCATTTCATTCAGCAAGAAATTGGAGAAGTAAACGGACGCGCATTTGTAGATTCTGCTCCGGTAATGGAGAAAGCCTGGGCCCAACGAAGTGGTTTGGGGTGGATGGGAAAAAACACCTTGATTTTAAACCGTAAAAAAGGCTCTCAGTTCTTTTTAGCCGAGCTTATTGTAGATATTGAATTAGAAGAAACAGGTCCAGTAAAAGACTTATGTCGAACGTGTAATTTATGCGTAGAAGCTTGTCCTACGGATGCCTTAAACACTCCTTACCAGCTAGACGCCACCAAATGTATTTCATACCTCACCATTGAGCTAAAAAATGAAATTCCCCAAGAATTTAAAGGCCAAATGGAAGATTGGATTTTTGGTTGTGACATTTGCCAAGATGTGTGCCCGTGGACTAAGAACGCCATGCCTAGTTTAGAACCGTCCTTTAACCGATATGTAGCATGGAAAGACTATTCCAAAAAGGACTGGGAAGAAATTACCGAAGAGGTTTTTTTAAAAGTGTTTGCGGGTACTCCGGTTATGCGTGCTAAGGTGAAAGGATTGAAGAAGAATATTGAGTTTTTGAAGTAAGTCAACTATTTGCTCCTTAAAATTTCAGGGGATTGCAGCGTGCAAACTACATCCAATATTTCAATAATGTAGTTCTTTAAGTGTCGTGTTTGTCCAATCAACACGAATTATTTTTTCCAACTCTCTATCTCCTTTTTTAAGTCATTAGCGCTAGTAACCCTTCCATATTTAGCCTCCTCTTCAGCCCTTTCTAATCTAGAGTTGTACTCCTCTTTAGTGAGTGGCTTACCATCAGCCGTATAACCTACCACTAATTCTTTATCTAAAATTTGGTTAAGCTTATCAATTAAATCTGCTTTACCTATTTGAAGAATTTTTTCTACTAAATCTAATTTTGCTGCCTGAATATCCATAAACCTATTGATTGAACACTCACAAAGTTAACGATTAAATATGTTTCGAATATCTGTGGGGGTGATTGTTGGTAGCTTGGGATTTCAGCTTTGTCACTAAAAAATCTTAACGCAAAAAAAAGGCCTGAAACGAAAACTCATTTCAGGCCTGGTTAAACATGTATCAATGACGGTTAAATCATTGGTGATATAATCTCTTTAAGCATTTCTTGGTGTTCTGATGCAAATTGCACCAATCCCCAAGTATATAAAAGCATTAAATCTTCCTTTTGTAAGGATTTACTTGCTTTGATTAACTCTTTTTTAAATAGGGTTTTATCAAAGCTTACTTTCTCTAATACGTACTTTGTTAATTTTAACATTGGTAATTTAATTAAGTCCCAACCAAAGTACAAATAACTTGCGTTGGTTCGGGATTAGATTTGTTAAGATTTCAATTAAGAAATGTTAATTGAAGGCGTAGCCTTTGTTTATAATGCTGTTAACTACGCCTGGGCTTCGGTAGCCACTTCTTCCGGGGTTTCTTTCTCTTCAGTAAAATATACCTTTTGAAAGATGATAATTAATGCTACACCCACGGTAATAGCAGAATCGGCAATATTGAAAACCGGCCTAAAAAACATAAAGTGCTCTCCACCCCAAATTGGGAACCAGTCGGGAAAGAACCCATCAACTAGTGGAAAGTACAGCATATCTACCACCCGTCCATGCAACATTGGCGCATAACCTTCGCCAAAGGCTACTTTTTGGGCAATATGCGCGGTAGATTCGGTGAATACTTGTCCGTAAAAAACGGAGTCCAAAATATTCCCCACTGCTCCTGCAAAGATCAATCCCATGGAAACCAAGAACCCCTTATGAGCGCCTTCTTTACTCAATTTTACGATATACCAAGCAATTCCAATAACTGCAAAAATTCGAAAAACGGACAAGATAATTTTCCCGTAATCACCGCCCAATTCCATACCAAATGCCATTCCTGGGTTTTCAGTAAAGTGAATAATGAACCAATCGGCAATACGATACTCTTGACCCAAATACATATTGGTCTTGACCCAGATTTTACTCCACTGGTCTATCACCAAAACTGCAACGGCAACCAATGCCGGAACCGTTAGGCGACTCATATAATTTTGTGAACTGATAGCTCTAAGATTTAAACGGGAAGATTAACCCATTTTGTTTTTGGCTTCAATACTTAATGTAGCATGAGGAACCACTCTTAAACGCTCTTTAGAGATCAAATTTCCTGTTTCTCTACAAATTCCGTATGTTTTGTTTTTAATACGGATTAAAGCATTGTTTAAGCTATTGATAAACTTTTCTTGACGGGCAGCTAGTTGAGAAGTCTCTTCACGACTTAAAGTATCCGATCCATCTTCCATCATTTTAAATGTAGGAGAAGTATCATCTGTACCATTATTATCGTGAGAAATAGCAGCTGTTAATAAGTCTAAATCTTTACGCGCTTCGGCTAATTTGCCTTCAATTAATGCTTTAAATTCTTCTAAATCTGCGTCTGAATATTTATTTTTATCTGACATATTTCTAATATTTTAATTCCCTTATATCTTGGTTACAACTATCTGAGTTGTTAAGCCTTCTTCTAATTCAATTGCCTGTGCATTTGGATCTGAAATGGTTTCAATAAAGGTAAGGTTTTCTGTTAACGTTTCCGAACAAATATAATCGAAATTGGCATCTACACTAGCTTTTAGCACATCTTGTTTCATTACCGAAATGTTAATTTTATCCGTCACCTCAAACCCTTGGTCTTTACGGATGTTTTGGATACGATTCACTAACTCACGTGCAATTCCTTCATAACGAAGTTCTTCGCTAATAGTGATATCTAATGCGATGGTCAATTTTTCATCATTCATTACTAACCAACCCTCAATATCTTGCGTGCTAATTTCTACATCTTCTAAAGTTAAAGTGATGGTTTCTGCTTCCAAAGCTAATTCCATTTCACCTGCACTTTCTAAAGCTGCAATTTGTTCTTTTGTAAAGCTATTCACCTCTTTAGCAATAGCTTTCATGTGTTTACCAAACTTTGGACCTAAGGTCTTGAAGTTAGGCTTGATATTTTTCACCAGAATATCAGAATCTTCATCCATAAAAGCCACTTCTTTCAAGTTGGTCTCTGTTTTAATCAAATCAGAAACCGCCTCAATTTGTGCTTTTTGATGTTCATCCTGTACTGGAATCATTACTTTTTGTAACGGCTGACGTACACGTAAATTTTCACGTTTACGTAATGATAAAATCATAGAAGAAGCTTTTTGCGCAATGGCCATTCTTTCTTCTAAATCTGTATCAATTAACGACTCGTTAACCTCAGCAAACTTTGCTAAGTGTACTGATAAACTGGTATCTTTTCCAGTAACCGCATTTAAATCCTTAAACAAACGATCACTATAAAACGGAGCCAATGGAGCCGAAATTCTAGCAATGGTTTCTAAACAGGTATATACCGTTTGGTAAGCTGAAATCTTGTCCGTACCGTAATCCCCTCTCCAAAAACGCTTTCGCGATAAACGGATGTGCCAGTTAGATAAATGATCTACTACAAACTCTTGAATTAATCTTCCCACTCTAGTAGGCTCATATTCAGAATAAGCAGCGTCTACATTTTTCACTAGGGTGTTTAGCTTACTTAAAATCCAACGGTCAATTTCTGGACGGTCTTGAATGTCATCTTCTGCATATGTAAAGCCATCAACGTTGGCATATAACGTGAAGAATGAGTAGGTGTTTTGAAGTGCACGGAAAAACTTACGTTGTACTTCGGTAATACCATCTAAATCAAATTTCAAGTTATCCCAAGGCTGAGCATTGGTAATCATGTACCAACGCGTAGCATCTGGTCCGTATGTTTTTAAAGTTTCAAACGGATCAATGGTGTTACCTAATCGTTTAGACATTTTTACACCATTCTTATCCAGCACCAAACCGTTAGAAATAACGTTTTTGTAGGCTACCGAATCAAAAACCATGGTGCCAATGGCATGTAAGGTGTAAAACCAACCACGTGTTTGATCTACTCCCTCCGCAATAAAATCAGCTGGGAAGGCTTTGTTACCATCAATTTTTTCTTTGTTTTCAAACGGGTAGTGCCATTGTGCGTAAGGCATAGCTCCTGAATCAAACCAAACATCAATCAAATCAGCTTCACGCTTCATGGGTTGACCTTTACTAGATACCAAAACAATATCATCTGCAAACGGACGGTGTAAATCAATGGCATCGTAATTCTCATCGCTCATGTTACCTGGCTCAAAAGATGCGTAAGGATTCTCACTCATTACTCCTGCAGCTACGGCTTTATCAATCTCCGATTTTAATTGCTCTACTGATCCAATACAAATGGTTTCATCACCTTCTTCGGTTTGCCAAAGTGGTAACGGAATACCCCAATAACGCGAACGAGATAAATTCCAATCGTTCAAGTTTTGTAACCAGTTTCCAAAACGACCCGTTCCGGTTGATTTTGGTTTCCAGTTAATGGTATCATTTAACTCGCTCATGCGCTCTTTCTTCTCGGTAGCTTTCACAAACCAAGAATCAAGCGGGTAGTATAAAATTGGCTTATCGGTTCTCCAACAATGTGGGTAACTGTGCTCGTATTTTTCTACTTTGAATGCTCTATTTTCTGTCTTTAATTTAATAGCGATTGCAACATCAACGCTTTGCTTTGGCTCTTCGCCCTCGTTGTAGTATTCGTTCTTTACGTATTTACCCGCAAATTCACCCATGGAAGAAACAAATCTTCCTTGTAAATCTACCAATGGAACGGGGTTTCCGTTTTCATCTTCAATCAACATTGGCGGAACACCAGCAGCTTTAGCAACCATGGCATCATCGGCACCAAATGTAGGCGCGATGTGTACAATTCCAGTACCATCTTCAGTAGTTACAAAGTCACCAGGAATAATACGGAAAGCTTGATCCGCGTCTTCCATAGGAAGCGTGTATGGCAACAATTGCTCAAAACGTACATCCACTAAATCTTTACCAATAAACTCTTTTACGATTTGGTAAGGAATCTTTTTGTCTTCTTGAGTGTATGCGTCAATTTCTTCGGTGGTTCCTTCAAAATATTTGCCGCTAAATGCCTTTGCTACAAGAGGTTTTGCAACAACAACATGCATTGGCGCAAACGTGTACTGATTGAAGGTTTTCACCAATACGTACTCAATTTTTGGACCCACAGCCAAAGCCGTGTTTGAAGGAAGCGTCCAAGGAGTAGTGGTCCATGCTAATGCAAAAACCTCATCCAATCCGGCAAACAATGATTCAAACTTGGCGTCTTTTACCAAGTTAAACTGTGCCACTACCGTAGTGTCTTTTACATCTTGATACGTTCCAGGTAGGTTCAACTCATGTGAACTTAATCCAGTACCTGCCTTTGGCGAATACGGTTGAATGGTGTACCCTTTGTACAACATTTCTTTGTCGTGAATTTGCTTCAACAACCACCATACAGACTCAATATATTTGGTTTTATAAGTCACATACGGATCTTCCATATCTACCCAATACCCCATTTTGTCTGTTAAATCATCCCAGATTTCGGTGTATTGCATTACCGTTTTTCTACAAGCGGCATTGTATTCTTCTACAGAAATGGTTTTACCGATGTCTTCTTTGGTAATACCTAAAACTTTTTCTACCTGTAATTCTACTGGAAGTCCGTGGGTATCCCAACCTGCCTTACGAATAACTTGTTTTCCTTTTTGTGTTTGGTAACGACAAAAAAGATCTTTCAGCGTTCTAGAAATAACGTGATGAATACCCGGCTTTCCGTTTGCAGATGGAGGTCCATCGTAAAACACATAAGCGGGAGCACCTTCGCGCTCATCCATACTTTTTTGGAACACATTATTTGCTTTCCAAAATTCGTTTTCTTCGTTGGCTACGTCAGTTAAATTTAACTGCTTGTATTCTTTGTATTTAGACATCGTTTTAGACTGAAGTTATAAGGCATTAAGCCCTAGGTTTCAAAGATTGCGAAAGTAGTAATTTAATAGGTGAGATAGAAGCGGAATTTTAAGTAGATTTTTTCATCTCTCTTTTACTGAATACCCTAGAAAAACAAGCTTAGTTTTTAAGGTTTTGTTACTTTAGTTGAACGTGCGAAAAACGACCAACAACTTCATTAATTATAAGCAGCTCTTTTTAACGGGTTTTTTATTGCAGTTCCTTCTTTTTCCGTTAAAAAAGGGGCATTCTCAAAACGTAGATACCTTGGTAAATGCTATTGAACATTTATCTGAGTATTTTTTGAACCGGCATCAAGACTCAAGTTATATTGGCAATTATAGTGATGAGTTTGCTTTAAAACTTCAAACGGTAGGAAAGTTTAACTACATCCAGTTTAAAGATGTAAAGTCAAAATCAAACCTAAAATATATTCCTGTTCGTGATTTACGTTTAGGTATTGGAATTGCCTATAAATACTTTGCGTTTGATATTAACGTTGGTTTGGGACTAGAACGGAATTCGATTATTGAAGATTACCGCTCTTTTGATTTTAGGGCTCGATTGTATACCAGTAAACAATATGTAAATACCTTTTTGCAGTACTACCAGGGTTACCGGATTGCAAATTTTGACAATATTTCCATAGACCCAGACAATCCACAAGCCATTCGAAATGATGTACGTTCCATACATTTAGGATTAGAATACATGTTTGCCTTCAATTACACCCAATTTTCATTGAAAGCGCCCTTTGTATTTAACGAATGGCAAAAAAAATCGGCAGGTAGTTTCATTTTTGGCGCTAATTTTAATCTTTTGGTACTAGATGGAGATAGTTCTTTGATTCCTGTAAACATTCAACCCGAGTTTGGTTCTTCGCTATACATTAGAGACTTAAATAATATGAGCATTGGAGTTAACTTGGGTTACATGTATACCTATGTTTTTAAAGAAAACTTTTTTGTGACTTTGAGTTTAATTCCTGGTTTGATTTACAATAACGGAGATTTCTCAGTAGACGCGCGTAAAGAAATTCCACGACAATTAAATGGACGGGTTAAATCAATGAACTCTATAGGTTACAACGCCCGAAGATTTTTTGGCGGAATTACATTTGAGGCGGAAGGGTATTGGATAAAAATTGCCGATCACCAACGTGCCGAAATTAGCCACGGCTCAGGCGCTCTTTTTGTTGGCTATCGATTTAGGAATAAGAATTAGATACTCTTCACATACAAATCCTCTACCTTAGTTCTAGCCCAAGGAAATTTACGTAAAAATTTCAAAGAAGATTTGATAGATGGATTGTTTTGAAAGCAATTAATATCGACCAAGTCACCCAATTCATCCCAACCATATTCATCTACCAGAAATTCCAAAATTTCAGTAAGTTTAACTCCGTGTAATGGATTGTTGGGTTGGCTTTCCTTCGGTTTTCCTTCATTTTTCCGCATGTTGCAAAATTACAACTTGAACACACACCCTTTACTTTCAAAATACAATTATCTTTGATTCCTTTCAGTCAATCTAAACACACATCACTCATGTATATTCAAAGAAGATTTCCATTTAAAAGTTTAATATACTGGACCAAGAGAGAGCTCATATTCTTCATCGTGTTAGCAGTTATTGCAACTATATTGTTTGAGCTCTTTAATATCAAGTGGTTACAAATTCCATTTACCCCAGTTGGGTTAGTAGGCACAGCAGTGGCTTTTATGATTGGTTTTCAAAACAATGCGGCTTACGACCGTATTTGGGAAGCTAGAAAGATTTGGGGAGGTATTGTCAACAATTCCAGAACTTTAATCATTACCGTAAAAGATAGTTTCTATATACATAACCCGGATGTAAGAGAAGAGGAGAAGGATGAGTTACGTGTAATCACCAATCGACATATTGCCTGGCTAAATGCATTGCGTTATGCCATGCGAACCAAAAAAAGCTGGGAAACGAGCTATAAAAGCGAAGATTCAAACGAAAATCAATATTGGGTCACTCCAGAACACATTACACCTATTGAGGAAGAATTAAAATGCTACTTATCAGAAAAAGAGTTTGAATACGTAATGTCAAAAGACAACAAGCCCAATGCCATTATTAGCCTTCAATCTGAGCATTTTAGAAAACTAACTAATGAAAAGAAATTTTGGGACTTTACCTTATTGAGACTGCAAAAGCTATTAGAAGAATTAACAGCACTTCAAGGAAAATCAGAACGGATTAAGAATTTCCCTTACCCAAAACAGTACGGAAGTATAGGGTACCATTTTGTTCATATTTTTATGTGGTTACTCCCTTTAGCTATTATTCCTACTTTCTCAAAAATGGGCGCGGGACTAGAAGAAACCAACCCATTTATTAGCGACTATTTTGTATGGTTGAACATTCCGTTTACCGTAATTGTAATTTGGGTATTTAACACCATGCTAAGAATTGGACTCGCAGGTGAGAATCCGTTTGAAGGTTCACCAAATGATGTGCCTATTTCTACCATATCTAGAGGGATTTCAAGAGATATACTCCAAATTATTGATGAGGAAGAGAACAAAATTCCTGCTCAATACGAACAAGTAAATCACATTCAGATGTAATAAAAAAGGGAGGCTAAGCCTCCCTTTTTAGTTTTACAATAACTCACCCGCTAGATTAGCTAATTCACTTCGCTCTCCTTTTTCTAAGGTTACATGTGCAAAAATTTCATTGCCCTGCAAACGATCAATCAAATAAGATAAACCGTTAGAATGCTCATCTAGGTATGGCGTATCAATTTGATAAATATCACCCGAAAAAATCATCTTAGTATTTTCACCTGCGCGAGTAATAATGGTTTTTATTTCGTGCGGGGTAAGGTTTTGCGCCTCATCTACTATAAAAATCACATTACTTAAACTTCTACCTCTAATATATGCGAGGGGTGTTACCAGAATCTTTTCAGAATTCACCATTTCTTCAATTCGGTGATAATTAGGATCCGTCTCCCGCCATTGATTTTTGATAAACTTTAAATTATCCCAAAGGGGTTCCATGTATGGATTTACCTTGGATTGAGCGTCACCAGGTAAAAAACCAATATCCTTATTACTCAAAGGAACGATAGGTCGGGCTAAATAAATTTGTTTGTATTGCTGGCGACTTTCTATTGCACTTGCTAGCGATAGAAGAGTTTTTCCTGTACCTGCAATACCTTGTAAGCTTACCAGTTTTACATCTGGATTTAAAATTGCATGCATGGCAAAAGTTTGTTCTGCATTTCTTGGGTTAATACCATAGCAGCTATGCTTATCTACCCGTTCCATGACTTGCTGTATAGGATTGTAAACCGCCAAAACCGATTTACCCCCCCCTTGTAAAATGTAATATTCATTATTAACCAAGTCCATAAACTGCAGGTCTTCTGCGGGTACTGAACCCGCCTTGAATAAACGATCAATAATTTCTTCAGGCACATCATTTACATGATTCTTACCCGTTTTAATATGATGCAAATCTGTAATCTTTCCCGTTTCATAATCGGCCGCATTAATACCCACTGCTTTGGCTTTTAATCGCAAATTGATATCCTTAGAAACCATGGTTACCAAGTAATCCGGATTCTCTTCTGCCAATTGAATAGCTGCATTCAATATTTTATGATCGTTCTTATTTGACCCGAAAATAATGTCGGCTTCCGTTTGCCCTCTTTGATCTTCCATAATCACCTTAAACCTTCCTTTTTCAGGTCCATTAAGATTATTCCATTCCTGTAGTAAATGTTGTTCTGATAAACGATCCAGGGTACGAATAAACTCACGGGCTTCAAAATTCTTTGTATCACTACCTTTTTTGAAGTTATCGAGTTCTTCCAGCACGGTAATAGGAATTGCAACGTCATTTTCTTCAAAATTATTGATGGAATTATGATCAAATAGAATAACGGAGGTATCCAGTACGAATATCTTTTTTTGCTTTTTCTTTCTAGCCATATATTAGTCAGATTTTGTGGTTATGAATTCTTCCTAAAGGTCGGGAATTAAAATGAAATAATCCAGTATCCATATTAATTAATTGTCACCAAAACGCTCAATTCTTACCTACTAGGTTAACTCACTGGGTGTTTATGTTAAGCCATCCAAAAAACGTACCTTGCGCCATGAATAAATCGGAGACGACTAAACACACTTACGTTAATACTGCAGAGGGGTTGCAAAGCTTTTATAATCAGAACAAAACGGTTGAATGGTTAGGTTTTGATACAGAGTTTGTAGGAGAAAGAACCTACTACCCCTTGTTATGTTTAATCCAGGTGGCTACCGAATATGGAAACTATTTGATTGACCCCATTGCCATTACAGATTTAGGTTTATTCATTGATTTAATAGTAGATCCTAAAATTGTAAAAATCACCCATGCTGGAGAAAATGACTACCGTTTATTGTACCAACAATTTGGCGTATTACCAGTAAACGTGTATGACACTCAAATGGCTGCAGGGTTTATTGGATATAATTATCCGGTATCTTTTGCGAGTTTGCTTCAAGGAGAGTTGCGTATACGTTTAGATAAGGGTCCCGCGGTTTCGGATTGGGAATCGAGGCCCATTTCAAAAAAGCAATTACAATACGCATTAAATGATGTCATTTACTTAGAAGAACTTTGGAATGGTATCAATAAAAAACTCTCCGAAAAAAATCGTGAAACCTGGGTAACCGAAGAGTTTAATAAACTTCAAAGTGCCAAGAGCTACGAAACGGATTCAAACAAGGAGTTTTTAGCCAACAGTATTTTGCCTAAAATCAACACGAAAGACAAGTTATTTTTAATGCGCTTATACCAATGGCGAATTGAAATGGCTGAAAAGAAAAACAAACCAAAAGAACGTATTTTACAGAAAAAGCTAATTAACCATATTACTACAGGAATTAAAGGAGGTAAAAAGAATTTGCAAAACAATCGTCTTATTCCGCCACATGTTATTGATAAGGACATTCGCACTTTTACTGCTTTATACGAACAGGAGGAAACCCCAGAAGAGCGGGCAATTATGAACCAAATTGCGAAACATGTTCCTATTAAACCACGTATTGATGCGGTCATGGATATTTTGTATTTGGGTATTAAGATTATTTGTAGTCAAAATAAAATTGCCCCTGAGTTGGTGGTAGACCGTCCCCGTTTTAAACGTATGAAATGGGATTTGGCTTACTTCGATGAGTCATTGGATATTGGTTGGCGAAAAGAGCTCTTAGGAGAAAACGTAATAAACAGTATCCGTAACCGGAACAAATTGAAAGTCGATACGAAGAGTGAGTTTTTCGGTTTAAAAATGTAATGCCTTTATAAAATCAAAAACCAGGCAAATTGAATCATAACTAGTGTGCGTTTCCTACATTTGCCACTCAATAAAATCAAACACAAAAAAATGGAATCATTATTCTCAACATTCAAAACAACGCACTATTTTTTAATGGTAGCGCTATTGGTATTTTTAATTTTTACCATCGGAAAATTTGCTTTTAAAAAATCTGAAAAGGCCCCATTTGGAGCGATGGAAGACAAAACCACTTTATTGGTTTTAATCCTTTCACACATTCAATTATTGATTGGGCTATTCTTACTGTTTGTTGGACCAATGAGTAACAATTTCAGCAATATGGGTGCAGCAATGAAGGATTCTTACTTAAGAATGATGACGGTAGAACACCCTTTAACCATGATTATTGGAGTGGCGCTTATCACGATTGCACGTGTAAAGATGAAGAAAAAACCAGATGCTGATACTAAGTATAAAACCGTTATTGTTTTTTACTCCATCGCATTAGTACTGTTTTTAAGTAGAATTCCTTGGAGTCATTTAAATGGGTAAAATGTTTGATACCGCTGCTGTTCGTGAAACGGCAGTTTTAGTAGGTTTGGTTACTCCGCAACAAAATGCGGAAAAAGTTCAGGAGTACTTGGATGAACTAGAATTTTTAGCCAAAACTATTCATATTGATACCGTAAAATCCTTTACACAAGGGGTTCAAAAACCTGATGTGAAAACTTTTGTAGGGAAAGGTAAATTAGAAGAAATTCAAACTTACATTAAAGAAAACGGTGTAAATATCATCATTTTTGATGATGATTTGAGTCCATCTCAACTTCGAAATATTGAACGTGAATTGAATATAAAAATTTACGATAGAAGTCTACTAATTCTTGATATTTTTCAATTTAGAGCACAAACAGCGCAAGCAAAAACACAGGTAGAATTAGCTCGATCTAAATATTTATTACCTCGTTTAACTAGACTTTGGACTCACTTAGAGCGTCAACGAGGAGGGACCTCTACCCGTGGTGGTTCTGGTGAAAAAGAAATTGAAACGGATAGACGAGACATTCGCAAAAAGATTTCAGTACTCGAAAAGAAACTACAGCTAATAGACAAACAAATGTATACCCAGCGGCAAAACCGTGGTAAACTAGTACGTATAGCTTTAGTGGGTTACACCAACGTGGGGAAATCTACCTTGATGAATTTACTTACCAAATCTGAGGTATTTGCTGAAAATAAACTTTTTGCTACCCTAGACACCACGGTAAGAAAACTGGTCATTAACAACTTACCTACCCTGATTACAGATACGGTTGGATTTATTAGAAAGCTACCGACCCAATTGGTAGAGTCGTTTAAATCTACTTTAGACGAGGTTCGTGAGGCTGATGTATTATTACACGTAATTGATATATCGCATCCCACTTTTGAAGATCAGTATCATACCGTTAACCGAATTCTAGCAGAAATTGATAGTGCTGACAAGCCTACTATTGTAGTTTTCAATAAAATTGATGCCTACAAACCTATCCCAGAAGGTGAGTTTGATTACACGGAAGAAGGAGAGCATCACGTGAGTTTAGAAGACTTAAAAACTACCTGGATGGCCGAATTAAACGATCGTTGCATTTTTATTTCCGCACAAGAAAAAGATAATATTCCGAAATTACGAGAAGACATTTACGCTTTAGCAAAGAGCATTCATGCAACACGTTTCCCGTATCACGACTTCTTATATTAAAATATAAAAAATGAAAAAAGCTTTCTTATACACCTTACTTGGATTTTTCACGATGGTGACATTAAACTCTTGCGGAAGCGGGGAAGCAGTAGACACTTTGAAAAAAGGAGATCCTATTCCGGAAATTGAATTGTATGATCAACATAAACATCTTTTTAGTGTTAATGATTTTATTGGGGTGAACAGTTTAGTTATTTATTTCTATCCCAAGGATGATACTCCAGGATGTACTAAAGAAGCTTGTACTTTTAGAGATTCTTACGATGTTTTTCAAAGTGCAGGTGCAATGGTTATTGGCATTAGTGCCGATTCACCCGAATCTCATTTAGAATTTGCTGAAAAATACGGTCTTCCTTTTCCCTTATTAAGTGATTCGGAAAATAAAATCTCCAAGGCCTTTGGGGTACCAACTGAATTTATGGGCACGGTACCAGGACGTGTTACCTTCATTGTTGACCGGGAAGGAATTATTCAATATGTATTTCAAGATTTAGATTCAGCCGAACAGCACGTAGAAGAGGCGATGCAGGTAATAAAACAAATTGGCTAAAATGAAATTTCAAAGACTAACCAATGAAGAATTGGAAAATCTAAAGGATGATTTTATTCGCTTTATTGCTTCGCAGGGAATTGATGCAGAAGCTTGGACCAAAATGAAAATGGAGAACAATGAATCTGCTGAGGAGCTAATTAACATTTATAGTGACTTAGTTTATGATCAAGCACTTTCAAAATGTCAATATTTGGAACATGTGAGTGCAAAGGAGTTTAAGTCTGTCCATTTTTTAGATACAGAAGCACTAGTTCAGGGAATTAGGGTGAAAGACGGATCCGAATTAAACCTAAATACCGAACAATTTCAAAAATCCGTACAACAAGGATTAGAGAAAAATGAAATTGAAGTGTTTACCGCTCAAAAAAAACATGAATTTCTCAGAGAGCAGGAAATGTTTGAATGGTTAAAAAAAGGAGCTTACATGTCCGATGAGAAATGGTTTAATGAAATTTCCAGACTTATTGATCATTTGAAATAGGTACATTTATCATGACAGAAGTTCCATACTTCTTTGAAGACGAAATTTCAATTACTCCATTAATTAATTCCACTCTACTTAACACATCTTTCATAGTTAGTCCGGGGTTGTTTTTATTAAATGTAAAACCCACCCCATTATCTTCAATGGCAATGACTAACTCATTCTTATGATAAAAGAACTGAATTTCAACTAAGCTAGCTTTTGCGTGTCTTTCAATACTGGAAAGTGAACTCTGAATAATTCGATACAATTGGGTGGTAATACCTTTGTCCAATTCATCGGGAAGATCAAACAATTGCAAGTTTAAAGTCGTCTTTTCCGTTTGATGAGTTTGAATCAGATGACGTAGTGAAATCATAAAATCACTACTCTCAAATTGGGGAGTAGCTAAACCATGTGATAAATTACGAACTCTTTTATTGACTTTAGTTAGTGCTTCAATGGCCTGTTTTTCTTCTGGTTGGTTTATTTCCAATTGTCTTTTTAAATGGCTGAGCCTACTCCCAATATCATCATGGAGATCAGCTGCAATTTTTGCTTTTTCGGCTTCAATCCCCTTTACATAAGAATCTAATTGTTGCTTTTTAGCCTCTTCCACTACTCCAATTAATTTAATTCTTTCGGCATCGTTTACTTTACTCCAGTAAGAAAGGCCAATCGCAAAAACAATTACCTCAATTAGCGAACCTATAAAAAGTGGGTTTATGGCAATAGCACTTTCACTTACCATCCCAGATTCTACCAAAATTAAAGATATTCCAGCGGCTAATACGGCTGTAAAAGCAACACCAAAAAATGCCACTACCACCCGTTGCTTATGAAATGTTAAGACCGATGTTATTAATACCAGAAGTAAACTACTTAACAAGGTCAGATTTTGAACATTTAGATAAAAAATGGTTTGCTCATCGTGCCACCAAGGAGTAGCTGTCCAATAAATGGTAATGCATATCAAAAAGCGAATATGCCAAGAGTATACCTTGTTCCACTTAGGTAATAGTTTAGGAATATTAAGCAGTAATCGTACAAAATGCGTAAATGCGGCACTACTAAAAGTGATAAAAACTGGACGCGAATAATCGTTTATCCAAAAGTTTTCAGGATAGGCAATTTGAAACAACAAACCCACATGAGCCAAGAGGTAAAGCCCTAAAAAAAACAAATAAACCGCATACCACAAAAATATTTTTTGCCGAAGCAAATAGTAAACAAACATCGCAAAGAGGATAATGACCAAGAGAACTCCGAAGTAAATACCGAATGCAAAGAGACTCTTGTTTTCTTCTCTCTCGAAATCCGATTTATTCATAATACCAATAGGCACACTCACCGAAGCATTTCTTTTGTCTACTTGAATCAACACCATTTTATTTTGGTAAGGTTCTAAGTGAATAGGAATGATAACATTTCTATTATGAACTGTACGCTGATAAAAAGGCATTCCATCGCCTCCTAAATAAATGAGACTCAATTCATCCTCATTATTTTGAGTCCAAGTTTTTACAAAATCCAGATGGGGATTACGTATAGTTATTACCATTTCTCGCGCTATAGGAAATGCATTATTCAAATTCACTTTTAACCAATAATAATGTTCGGAAAATCCAAAGCTGGTTGACTTTAGCACAATATCTTCCTTCACCAATTCCATCGAGTCAAGAACTTTCTCAGGCGCCACTTCATTAAGAGAGTGGAATACTTGAACAAAAGAAACTAACTTATCTTCACCTGGTTTTGATTTTAAAGAATACACCTTTCCTTTTGCCTGAACAAATACAGAAAAAACAAAAAGAAGTGCTGTTAACACCCATATATATTTATATCCTCTTTTACGCAATGTTATTTTGTTACTACACTAATAATTATGGATGTTCCTTTACCCTTTATACTAGATACATTGAAAGTACCATTCATCTCTAAAACTCTATTTTTCATGTTTGTCAGTCCAATGCCGTCCATTTCTCTTTTCGGATCAAACCCTACTCCATTATCTTCAACAGACAAAATGAAACTCTCCTCACTCTGCAATACTTGCAGCTCTACTTCAGATGCCTTTGCATACTTTTCAATATTATTAAAGGCTTCCTGAATAATTTTAAAAACATGGCTCTCTTGGCCTTCATTCAATCCCACTTCTGAATTAAAAAATGTCAATTTGAAATTTGTTTTCTCCGACTTATAATCCATAATCAGTTTTTGTAACCGCCCCATGAAATTAGAGTCAGAATTCTTTCTTCTATTTGGGTTTAGAGCAATACTCACTTGTAACGTATCATCTCTTAAAGTGGCAAGAGTAGCTGCCCAATCTAGATTTCTACCTTTAGACAGGTCTACAATTTGATCTATTTCTGAAATAACACCCGTTCGAAGTTCTTTCAATATCCGTAACTTTTCTTCCTTTACTCCTGCAAAGTGAGCCTCCATAAGCTCTGTTTTCACTTGGCGGATATCTTTCCAAAGAGATTCATTTTTATCGCTTAGTTTCTTTATTCGATACAACACTGCCATAGAATAAGTAAGAATATGGAAAACAAATAACAGCACCCCAATCAGCACGAAATTTATGGAGCCTTCAAAACTCAAGTTGCGCAGCGTCATACTTATACCTGCAAATATCAAAGATATAATGGATACTTTCAGCAAATAATATTGAACTTGGGTAAGCTCTGGGTTATTGGTTATGCAATAAAACACTAGAGCGATAACTAAGGCAAAAATGACTCTTGAAGAAAGAATCAACACCATAGAATGAGGGTTTAATAACTGAAGGAAAACCAAACCCACAGCAATCAGAAATAAAAAGTCCATCCAACGATGTTGCAACTTAAAATAAACCAAAGTATTTAGCACCTTTTGAAAAAAGGACTTAAACGCATACAGAATAAAAACGGAATTAATAATATTGAAATAACCCATCCATTGCTCGTTAAAGAACACGATCCACCTTTCAGTTAAACCCAGATAGAAACTTACCAATAGGGTATACACAAAAAACCAAAGAAATAAGGGTTGTTTTACGTTAACAAAAATCAAAAAAGAGTATACAAGAAGAATTAGTATAAAACCGGAGAACAGACCCAAATCAAAAAAATAGGTAGAAGGATCTTGCGTTAAAAAATCTTCAAAATTTGGATGAGTCACCGTTTGCAGGTTATCGTTGGCGAATACAGGTTCAAAACCAAAAAAAACTAAAATGTAGCACAGTAACTTACGAATTCCCATTCACTTTTTCACTCCAAAAATTCAAACTTTAGTACCAAAAGAACATCTATTCACTAATTCATTAAATCGTACTTATTTGCAAACCCGATAAGTTCAGAGAGGTTTTTAATCTCCAATTTTCGATATATATTTCTTCGATGGGTCTCAATGGTATTGACCGACAAAAATAAAAAATCCGCAATTTGTTGAGTTGTATTTCCTTTCACCACTAATTGCACAATTTCCTTTTCGCGCATTGTCAATTTCACCACATTTGAAAACGACTCTTTAAATAGGGTGTGGTCTGGATTTGTCAACCCCTCTTGAATAAAAAACTTCTCTCCCTCAGGGTGTCTTAGAACCTCCAGTAAGGTACTTTCAGAAACGTCTTTTAACAAATACGCGTTGGCCCCTACATCTTTAGCTTTTTTAATCATCGTAGGATCATCATACATTGTAATGACTATTATTTTCAAATCTAACTTCTGTTCTCTTAAATAGGAAATAACTTCAAAACCATTGAAGCCCGGAATATTCAAATCCAGTAATAAGATATCAATATTTAAAAATGGAATTTTCTTGGCGGTATATGTCCCGTTACTAGCACTTTCAACTAGCTCGAACTCTTCCGAATGCGATGTAATAATGCTTACCAATCCATCTAAAAAAATTTGATGGTCTTCACATATAAAAACTTTTTTTATGCCCAATTTCAGAAAACTAATTAATACCCCTAATTCAATTAAACAACAATATAACGCATTTCAATATTCTTTAAACAAATTGACGCTATTCTTTTTACTCAAAATTTTAGTGACTGCCATAAACCATTAAATTTGTGCACCTATCAAACAAATTACATTGTTAAGAATTTATTCCACCACAGCATTATTGTTCATGGCAATATTAGCACTAGCCACTCCGTCAAGGGTTGACTCGTTGTTGCGTGCAGATGACTCTCTTAAAGGCGTAAATGAATCAGGAAAACGATTCGTGGTATATTCTTTACTTGCGGAGGAATATGAGAAAGCAATGGATACGGCTAGTTACATTGAAGCAAATCTTCAGATGGCCGACATGAGTAGAGCAGCGGGTAGTCATTTAGTTGCCCTCCATATTTTAGAAGATCTAGAAAATTCTCAATTCGTTTTAACACCGAAACAAGTTATTGAAACCTGTTTAATTAAAGGCTCCACCTTATATGAGGTGAATGATAAAGACAGTGCAATTTACTGGGGACGTAATGGATTGCTTTTATCAAAGAAGTTTAATATTCGTCAATACGATGCTTTATTAAACAATTTACTAGGAGCATGTTACATGTATTCAAAACCAGATTCAGGAATCAAATATATAGAAGCTTCTTTGAAGCGTTTTCTTTTGTTAGGGGATACGAACGGTGCAGTTTTACCCTACCTAAATTTAGGGTTAATGTATGGCCATAAAAAGCAACACAAAAAATCTGTAGAAACCATAAACTCTGCTCTCAAGGTTTTAGATAAAAATGACGTTCCCATATATAGAAAAATGGCCTATGCCAATTTGGCCATGGTTTACCGAAACACAAAAGATTTTAAAAAAAGCACTTATTATTTAAACCTCCGAGACAGCGTAAATTTTGAGATTAATAATAACGAGCTAAATTTTCAATTTTCTCAATTTCAAGCAAAACTTGATGAGGAAAAAACAGCCCGCGAATTATTGGAGTTAAAATCAAAAGTTCAAATGCAGAACTTGGAGAATCGTAACCAAGAGATTTTAATTACCTCAATATTTGTGTTGTTATTAGCTCTTGGAGTGGGTCTATTCTACGCCATGAAGAGTAGCAGGCTTAAAAATGAAAAAACAATAGCTACTGCAATTAAGGCCGAAGAATTGGAGAAAATTAATGATTTTAAAAACCAAATTCTTTCGGTAATTAGCCATGATATGCGTTCTCCTTTAGCGCAGGTGATCACCTTTCAACACGCCAAAAATTCTGGTATTAACTTCAGTCCCGATGAAGTGAGAGAAATGGATAAAACCATTATGGCAAGTGCAAAAAACGGCCTACTCATACTAGATAACCTTCTCAAGTGGGCTACTAATCAATTTAGCAGTGATGAAATTAAAAAAGAAACGTTTGACTCCTTTTTCGTTATTAATCAAATCATTCAACAGGTAAAAGGGCTTGCAGATGAAAAGGAAATTGAAATTTACGCAGATATAGCAGCTATTGACTTGTATACCAATGAAAGTTTATATCAAATTATATTAAGGAACCTGTTAAGTAACGCCATTAAGTTTAGTCCCACCCACTCTGAAATTAGAGTAGATGCACGTGAAGAAAATGGGGAATTTAGAGTTATGATTATTGACCAAGGCCCTGGAATTCCAACACAAATTCTAAACGAAATTGAAAGCGGCAATCGTGTAAAGCCTAAAACAGGTAGCTTTGGTGAAAAGGGCGCTGGTATTGGACTAACATTTTCAAAAGATTTTGCGAGGAAAATTGGGGCTCACCTCACCTTCAACAAAGAAATATTGGTGGGAACCGAAGCCACTTTTGAAATAGCTATTAAAAAGGAAATCGTTTCAGAATAACACCTGTACCCAATACAAATTGTACCTTCCGGCCTAGAATAAATTAGGGTATGAGTAATCATAATGTTATTTCAAAAAAGAAACCAAAATATCCTGTAAAAGAGGACCTTAGAAGGTATTTACAAGAATTTCATAGAGAAGAGAAGCTCCCCTTAGAATATGAAGACCTAACGCGATTTCAAAATTCATTCCCATTATTAGACCCAGAGGGAAACGACACCCTTTGGCACTCTGTTAGTTATGGTCCTCAAGACAATATTGAGGTTTTCAATGGCCTACTAGAAACCTATGTCATCCTGGCATCTGGAGGAAACCGAGAGGCAATTGACCATCTATCTGTAGACCGAATAGATTACTGTTTATTTGGAAACTCCAATCCATTTCGAATCAAAATTATTAACCTTGTTAACGATAATTACGATTACTACTACATTAAAAAGGCGGATGCTTCAAGAGTATATGGGTTGGAGTTAGAGCATATTCTTTCTCCAAATAAAATTAACTACCTCATCCACAATGAAACTCTAGTTGAAGAACATATTTTGGGGATACCTGGTGACGTATTTATTAATCATACCATTGATACTGAAAAGCATAATTTGGTTCGGTTAAGTAAGGAATTTGTAAAGTTCAATGAACGTTCATTTGTTAGGCTTTTGGGTGATATGCGTGATTATAATTATGCTGTCTCTTATACACATCTCCGAGCCCACGAGACTCCTGAGCATCTCG
>CAJXPI010000002.1 GCA_913057875.1 uncultured Flavobacteriales bacterium | reverse complement strand
TCTACACAGAGTAGATCGTCGGCAGCGTCAGATGTGTATAAGAGACAGTTAGAAGATCGATTGGTGAAGAATTTTTTGCGTACTGGAAATTTTTCAGGAAAGCAGGAGAAAGACTTTTTCGGAAATCTGGAACGACCATTTGAGCCAGTAAATAGAAAAGTGATTATCCCAACGGATGAAGAGATTGAAGAAAACCAAAGAGCACGAAGTGCCAAATTAAGAGTTGCGGTACGAAAGTAATGGAGCAAGATATTGAAAATACAAAGGTAGAAACTACCAAGGTGGCAGGCGTAGGTCGTGCTTTCATTGGAGTGATGCGTGGTGATATTTTCGGGAGTGAGCAGCTTATTAAGCATCTGCCTTATTTGGGATTCTTGGTTTTGATTGGCCTTATATATATAGGTATTGGTTTTTCGGCTGAAGGTTCGGTTCGGCAAATAAATAAAGATAAAACGGAGCTTAAAGAAATGCGTTCGGAGTACATCACTATCAAATCTGATTTGATGTATGCCACAAAGCAATCAGAGCTCATAAAAATACTACATGAAAAAGGGTTGACTCTAGAAGAGTCTTTTCAGCCCCCAAAGAAAATTGAAATTACCGAAGACGAACTAGAAGACTACCAGAAGGAGGCGACAAGTGGAAGATAATAAAGTCATAATGAGAAGAAGTTTCTTCATGTATATACTGGTGGCAATCGGTATGGTGGCTGTGCTTGCGCGTGTGTTTCAAATTCAGGTACTGGAAGGGGAAAAATGGCGTCAAAAATCAGAAAACCTGACGATTGATTACCGCACCATTGATGCCGTGCGAGGAAATATTTACGCCTTAGATGGAAGTCTGTTAGCTACTTCGGTTCCAAAATACGAGGTGCGTTTTGATCCGAATGCCGATGCGGTAACGGATGATGTATTCAATTCAAATATTGATAGTTTGGCGTGGTCGCTGGCAAATCTTTTTAAAGATCGTTCGGCTGCATCTTACAAATCAGAATTGGTAAACGCCCGAAACAAAAACAAGCGCTATTACTTAATTCGTAGAAATGTAAAATTCACGCAGCTTAAAGCTATGCGTGATTTTCCAATTTTCAGAAGAGGGAAGTATAAAGGTGGGTTTATCACCGTTCAGCAAAATAAGCGTCAATTGCCATTTAGATTATTGGCCGCAAGAACTATTGGGTACGATCGTGAAAATGGAGCGAGAGTTGGTTTAGAAGCGGCTTACCGAAAAGACTTAGCTGGAATTAGTGGAAAAAGACTAGAAAAGAAAATTGCGGGTGGTACTTGGATGCCGTTGAGTGATTCAGATGATATTGAGCCGCAGGATGGATATGACTTAGTAACTACTATTGATATCAATATTCAAGATGTGGCTGAGGCTGCGTTAATGCGTCAGTTAGAGGAGCAAGAAGCTGCTTATGGTTGTGTGGTGTTGATGGAAGTGGGGACTGGAGAAATTCGAGCCATCGCCAATCTGTCCAAAGGTGCCGATGGTTCATACAAGGAGCGTTTCAATTATGCGATTGGAGCAGCTACTGAACCAGGGTCTACTATTAAACTGGCTTCGTGGATGGCGTTGCTAGAAGATGGTTACGTAGATTTAGATGATAAGATTCAAACCGGAAACGGAAAGCATGTGTTTTATAAAACAACCATGTACGATTCGCATGAAGGTGGGTTTGGAGAAATAACGGTGAAAGAGGCGTTTGCGAAATCGTCCAATATTGCTGTTGCTACCACGGTTGAGAAATACTATAAGTCGGATCCGCAAAAATTTATTAATCACTTGTATCAAATGCGACTCAATCAAAAGTTGGGGGTAGAGATAACGGGTGAGGGTACTCCTTATATAAAGTCAAGTAATGATAGTACATGGTCGGGTCTTTCTCTTCCATGGATTTCGCATGGGTACGAGTCGCAGTTAACGCCTCTGCAATTATTGACTTTCTACAACGCAGTAGCGAATGATGGAAAAATGATGAAGCCCATGTTCGCCAAAGCCATTACCAATTACGGTGATGTAGTGGAAGAGTTTGAGCCAGTGGTGTTAAAGAAATCGGTAGCGAGTAAAGAAACGATCAAGAAAGCTAGGATTATGTTGGAGGCTGTAGTAACAGAAGGTACTGCTAAAAACTTAAAAAACGCCTCATTCTCAGTTGCAGGAAAAACGGGAACGGCTCAAATATCAAAAGGTTCTGCGGGGTATAAGGGTAAGAAATCTTATCAGGCTTCTTTCTGTGGGTATTTTCCAGCAGATAAGCCACTATACTCCTGTATTGTGGTGGTGAATGCGCCAAGTAAAAATGTGTATTACGGAAACTTAGTAGCGGGTCCAATTTTTAAAGAAATAGCGAACAAAGTGTATTCCACGAGTGTAGAATCGCACGAAGAATTGTTAGCGACTAAGCATACCTCTTCTCGTCCGCGAATTCCGATTTCTAAAAATGGAGATTACGATGATTTATCCAATGTCTATAAAAAGCTAGATATCCCGTACACCAATCAAGAAAATGCCCAATGGGTAGCGGTGAGTACTGGAATGGATTCCGTAACCATAAAGCCAAAAAGACATTTAGAAAACCTAGTTCCTAATGTGGTGGGTATGGATGTAGAAGATGCCATTTACCTATTAGAGAACAAGGGTGTAAAAGTTGAAATAGAAGGAAGAGGTGTAGTGGCTGCGCAGTCGGTAACACCTGGGGCCAAGATCCCAAATAGAGGTTTCAAAATAAAATTAAAGCTGTCGTGAAATTGCTAAAGGACATATTATACCGTTCGCGGATTAAGGAAGTTATTGGTACGACCAATTTAGCTATTGAAAAGGTGTGCTTTGATTCGCGTGAGGTGGCTAAATTCTCTGTTTTTGTGGCAGTAGAAGGAACTACCGTAAACGGTCATCACTACATTGAAAAGGCTATTGAACTTGGTGCTATTGCAATTGTTTGTGAAGCTTTGCCAAAAGAACTGCACGAAAATGTGACTTACGTTAAGGTGAGTAGTAGTGCAGAATCTTTAGCGCATATTGCAGCTAACTTTTACGATAATCCTTCCGAAAAATTAAAAGTCATTGCAGTAACGGGTACAAATGGGAAAACCAGTATCGTTACCATGTTATTTGAATTGTTTACCAAATTAGGTTACAACTGCGGAATGCTTTCCACGGTGGTAAATCGTATTGGGGAACGAGAAGTGAGAGCTACGCATACTACCAGTGATGCGGTTAAGGTGAATTCTTTAATTGCTGAAATGGTGGAAGATGGGTGTGACTTCTGTTTTATGGAAGTGAGTTCGCATGCTTTAGAACAACATCGGGTAGATGGAGTGGCGTTTAGTCAGGCCGTATTTACCAATATTACCCACGACCATTTAGATTACCACGGCACGTTTAAAAGCTATTTAGGTGCTAAGCGCAAATTATTTACGGGATTAGATCATAATGCCATTGCTATTTTCAATAAAGACGATAAGCATTGGCAAGACATGGCTCGAGATATTGATGCAGAAGTGCGAGGGTATTCTTTGAAATCCATGGCTGAATTTAAAGGGAAGATCATCGAGAATCAATTTGATGGTTTGCATTTGCAGTTTAACGGACATGAGGTATGGTCTCAATTAATTGGTGAGTTTAATGCTTCCAATTTATTGGCGCTTTTTGGAGTGGCCATTTCTGCAGGTGAAGATGAAATTGACGTGCTAACGCAGTTGTCAACTTTAAAACCAGCGCCAGGAAGATTCCAGCAAGTAAAATCAGATAAAGGTATTATTGGTATTGTAGATTATGCGCATACACCAGACGCTTTAAGTAATGTACTCGATACCATTTCAAAAATTAGAACAGGTAACGAAAAAGTAATTACCGTAGTTGGATGTGGAGGCGATCGTGATCGTAGCAAACGTCCTAAAATGGCTCAGATAGCAACGAAGTTAAGTGATCAAGCCATCATTACTTCTGATAATCCACGTACCGAAGATCCACAAACCATTATTGATGAAATGGTGGAAGGACTAGATCCAAATCAATTAAAAAAATCATTAAGCATCCTTGATAGAGGTCAGGCTATTAAAACAGCTGCAGCTCTAGCAAATTCAGGCGATATCATTTTGGTGGCCGGCAAGGGGCATGAAACATATCAAGACATTCAAGGGGTGAAACACCACTTTGATGACGTAGAAACTTTAAGCAACCTCATAAATCCAGCGGAATAATGTTGTACTACTTATTTGAATATTTACAAGAGTCGGGAGTTCCAGGAGCAGGACTATTCCAGTACATCTCCTTTAGAGCGGCAATGGCCATTATGGTTTCGTTGTTAATCTCTATGGTTTTTGGTGGGCGTATTATTAATATGATTCGTGCCAAGCAAGTAGGTGAGTCGGTTAGAGATTTAGGTTTAGAAGGACAAATTCAAAAAGCGGGAACGCCAACCATGGGTGGGTTAATCATTTTAGCATCCATCTTAATTCCAACCTTATTATTTGCCAAGCTAGATAATATTTATGTGATTCTATTATTGGTGTCTACCGTGTGGTTAGGTGCTATTGGTTTTATTGATGATTACATCAAAGTATTCAAGAAAAACAAAGAAGGGCTTAAAGGAAAATTTAAGATTGTTGGTCAAATTGGTATTGGAATTATAGTGGGTTCTGTATTGTATTTCAATGAAGATGTAACCGTAAGAACCAAGGTGGCCAATGGTGCCACAAACGTAGCGCAAGCAGAAGCGGGTAATTTGACTAAAGACACGGAAGCTACCTCTTTTGTTTGGGAAGAAGCGCAATCTACCAAAACCACCATTCCTTTTGTAAAGGATAACGAATTTGATTACAAATGGTTCTTGTCTTGGTTGAGTAAAGACTTGTTACAATACACTTGGGTAATCTACATCCTAGTGGTAATTGTGGTAATCACCGCCATGTCAAATGGGGCAAATATGACCGATGGAATTGACGGGCTCGCAGCCGGTACATCAGCTATTATTGGGGTGGCCATTGCGGTTTTTGCTTTCGTTTCGGGTAACCAGTTTTTTGCCGATTATTTAAATGTAATGTACATCCCGCATAGTGGGGAGATCGTAATATTCTCGGCAGCATTTGTAGGTGCAGCAGTAGGGTTTTTATGGTATAACTCTTATCCAGCTCAGGTGTTTATGGGTGATACCGGATCACTAGCCTTAGGAGGGATCATTGCGGTAATGTCGTTATCGGTACGTAAAGAATTGATTTTGCCTTTATTGGCAGGAATCTTCTTAGCCGAAAACTTATCGGTAATGCTTCAAGTGGGGTATTTCAAGTACACCAAAAAGAAATTTGGAGAAGGTCGTAGAATCTTCTTGATGGCGCCTTTGCATCATCACTTTCAGAAAAAAGGAATTCACGAATCAAAGATTGTTTCACGCTTTTGGATTGTGGGCTTAATGCTCATGGTACTCAGTATTGTGACACTCAAAATTAGATAAGAATCGTGGGTGAGATTGTCATATTAGGTGGCGGAGAAAGTGGGACTGGTGCAGCTCTGCTAGCTCAGTCCAAAGGATTTAAGGTCTTCGTATCAGACCTAGGAGCGATAAATAAAGAGTACGAAAAAGTTCTTTCAAAAGCACAAATACCGTTTGAACAAAACGGCCATACCAAAGAGCGCATTTTAAAGGCGCAAGAGGTAATTAAAAGTCCAGGTATTCCGGATACGGTTCCGCTAATTAAACAATTAGACGAACAAGGAACATCCGTGATTGACGAGATTGAATTTGCGGCTAGATATACGCAAGGAAAAATTGTTGGAATCACCGGAAGTAACGGAAAAACCACTACGGCACTACTCACCTACCAAACGCTGCAACGCGGAGGGTTAAATGTGGGACTTGCTGGAAATATTGGGCAAAGTATGGCTGCGCAGTTGGTGGATGGTGATAAAGATTTTTGGGTACTGGAATTGAGCAGTTTTCAATTGGATAGGATGTATAAAACAGCTATCCATATTGCGCTAATCAATAACATCACTCCCGATCATTTAGATCGCTACAACTATGATTTCGACAATTATGTGAAGTCGAAATTCAGAATCACGCAAAATCAAACGGAGCAAGATCACATAGTCTATTTCGCAGATGATGAAGTCATCACCAACGAATTGACACAACTAAATAGTCCGGCACAGAAACATGGGTTTTCTCTTAAGAATCCTCAAGAATCAGGTGGCTGGTTAAACAACGAAGAAATTAATATAAACATAAAGGGTAATTTAAAAATGAGCATCCAGAAACTCGCGCTTCAAGGCAAGCACAATGTAAACAACTCTATGGCAGCGTCCATTATTTCACAAGTACTCGACATCCGTAAGGATGTGGTTCGTGAGAGCATGTCAGATTTTCAAAACGTAGAACACCGGTTAGAAAATTTCATGACCATTTCTCATGTTGATTATATCAACGATTCAAAAGCAACCAATGTAAACTCTACTTGGTACGCGCTAGAGTCTATGTCACAGCCCACAGCTTGGATTGTTGGTGGTGTAGATAAAGGAAACGATTACAACCAATTGGTTGAATTGGTAAAAGAGAAAGTAAAATTCATTATCGCTTTAGGTAAAGATGTGGCAAAAATTCATGCGGCATTTGGTAACCTAGTAGAAGTGTATGATGCTGCTGATATGGGGCAAGCCGTTGGTTTGGCTTACCAGTACACCACTAAAGGTGATGCGGTATTATTATCTCCATGCTGCGCTAGTTTCGATATGTTCGATAACTACGAAGAAAGAGGTGATGCCTTTAAAAACATGGTAAGAAGCCTATAGAAAAAAGAATACTTTATTGTGGTAGATAAATTGTTTAAATATTTAGGTGGCGACCGATCCATTTGGGTGGTAGTAATGTTTCAGGCGTTATTGTCATTGCTATTGGTGTATAGTTCCATCGTAACCTTGGCGTATAAATACCAAGGGGGTAATACCTTTTACTATGTGGTTAAGCATGGTGGATTCGTGTTATCTGGTTTTGCTATTATCTACCTCGTCCATCGAATCGATTATCGTTATTTTTCTCGCATTGCCCAATTTCTGGTGTGGATCGTTATCCCGTTGCTTTTGCTCACTTTGGTAACGGGAAATGATATTAATAACGCTAAACGTTGGTTAACGATTCCAATTATTAACCAAAGTTTCCAAACATCCGATTTGGCTAAGATTGCCCTGATCATGTATATCGCTCGTTTCTTAGCGGTTAAAAAGGATGCTTTAGACGATTACGGTGGCACATTTATTCCTGTTATGGGAGTGATTTTATTAGTCGTTGGATTAATTCTACCGGCCAACCTCTCCACAGCCTTAGTACTGTTTATGTTATGTATGATGCTCTTATTTATGGCTGGGGTTAGCATTCGAAATTTGTTGAGTGTTATCCCATTGGGATTGGCAGGGTTAGTATTGGTTATTGCGGTGTATAAAGTCAGTCCAGAAACCTTTCCACGTTTTCAAACTTGGGAAGCACGTATTGAACGTTTCGGTTCTGATGAACCAAATCCTAATGGAAACTACCAAGCTGATCAAGCCAAAATTGCGATCGCTACCGGTGGATTATTAGGAAAGGGTCCTGGAAACAGTACCCAAAGAAACTTTTTGCCTTCTTCATTCTCTGATTTCATTTACGCTATTGTAATTGAAGAGTACGGAATGATTGGGGGTGTTGGAATGGTGTTTTTGTATATGATACTGTTATACCGTTCGCTAAAAATTGTACAAAAAGCCAAGGGAAGCTTTGCGGCCAACTTGGTACTAGGATTAAGTTTTGGATTAGTCATCCAAGGATTAATTAATATGATGGTAAATGTAAATCTCTTACCGGTTACAGGGCAAACACTGCCTTTGGTTAGTATGGGGGGAACCTCCATGTGGTTTACATCTATTGCACTTGGAATTATTTTGAGTGTAAGTAGAACCATCGAACAGAATGATAAAGAAGTAGAAGAAGTAGTATTACCAAAACATGGGAGGAAATTTGAAAAAGCTTAAAGTTTTGGTAAGCGGTGGGGGTACTGGAGGTCATATTTTTCCAGCTATTGCTATTGCAAATGCCATTAAAGAACAACGTCCAGATGCCGAGTTTTTATTTGTAGGAGCAGAAGGCAAGATGGAGATGGAGAAAGTGCCAGCTGCAGGGTTTGACATTGAAGGGTTATGGATTAGCGGATTTAATCGCAGCTTGTCTTTAAGTAACTTGATGTTTCCATTTAAGTTGATTTCAAGTATGCTCAAGGCAAAGAAAATCGTTAAGAAATTCCAGCCAGATGTAGCTATTGGAACCGGTGGCTTTGCAAGTGGTCCTACGCTTCGAGTGGCCTCTCAAAACGGAGTGCCAAGTTTAATTCAGGAACAGAATTCTTTTCCTGGAGTAACAAATAGAATTCTATTTAAAAAAGCCAAAAGCATTTGCGTGGCTTATGATGGAATGGAAAAATATTTTGGTTCAGAAAAAACCATTTTAACGGGTAATCCCGTACGAAAAGAAGTGGTGCAAATTGAAGGTAAACGCGAACAAGCCATTCAGTTTTTTGAACTAGACGCTACTAAAAAGACTTTGCTAATTGTAGGGGGGAGTTTAGGAGCGCAATCGGTGAACAACGCCATTTTGGCTAATCTAGATTCTTTGTTAGAGCTAGGAATCCAAATTGTATGGCAAACCGGAAAAACGAGTTACAAAGAAATAAATGAGGCAACTCAAACGTTTCAAAATAAAGGCGTGCACGTAAAAGAATTCATTTACAAAATGGATTTAGGTTACGCAGCTGCCGATATGGTGATTTCAAGAGCAGGAGCTATTGCGGTTTCAGAATTAGAGTTGGTAGGAAAGCCAACCATCTTAGTTCCGTTTCCTTATGCAGCCGAAGATCACCAAACCAAAAATGCCATGTCGTTAGTTGATAAGGGCGCAGCAATTTTGGTCAAAGATGCCGATGTAAATCCGGGTCTTTTAACAGCGATTAAAGATTTAACGAGTCAACCAAAATTGGCCGATTCGTTAACTGAAAATATTTCAAAAATGGGGATGCCCGATGCGGCTAACCAAATTGCCAACCAAGTATTGAATTTGGTAAAATGATGAAACTAGAAAACATATCAACGGTTTACTTCTTAGGAGTAGGTGGGATTGGAATGAGTGCCTTGGCGCGTTATTTCAAACTACACGGTTGTGCGGTTTCTGGTTATGACAAAACAAAAACCCCGCTAACTTCTACTTTGGAGCAAGAGGGTATTGCAATTCACTATTCGCCAGATGCAACTCTTATTCCAGAGGCAACAGACTTGGTAGTTTATACTCCAGCAGTTTCAGCCACCAATCCAGAATGGGAAACCATTCAGTCGCGTGGTTTGAAAACTATGAAAAGAGCCGAGGTACTAGGATTGATTAGTAATTCAGGTCAATGTTTGGCTATTGCGGGTACGCATGGTAAAACAACTACCAGTGCTATTCTGGCGCATATTTTCCAGTACCATTTTGGAGAGGTAAGTGCGTTTGTGGGTGGTATTTTAAGTAATTATCAAACCAATTTCTTATACGGTAAAACCAACGATTACTTTGTGGTAGAAGCCGATGAGTTTGATCGTTCGTTTTTGCATTTGCAACCTACGTTTGCGGCTATTAATTCAGTAGATGCTGACCATTTAGATATTTACGGTGAGGCCGATGCCTTGCTTACCAGCTTTAGAGATTTTACGCAAAACATTAAACCAGGTGGGGCGTTAATTAAAAATGCAGCCATCACGGAAACGTTTCCAGTAACGGGAGTTACCCAATACACTTTTGGAGTAGAAACCCAAGCGGACTTTGTGGCGGAAAATGTGAAGGTACAAGATGGACAATACCACTACGACTTTGTGCATCCTAAGGGAAAGTTTACAGATGTGTGTATTTCACTTCCGGGTAAACATAATATTGAAAACGCCTTAGCCGCTTCGGCCATTGCTATTTTATGTGGAATTCCCGATACCGAAATTGCCAAGGCTATTGGTTCGTTTGCAGGCGTGAAAAGAAGATTTGAAATTACCCGAAATGAATCGGGAGCTATATATGTAGATGATTACGCACATCACCCTACCGAAATTTCTAGAATACTGGAATCGGCAAGAGAGATGTATGCAGGTAAAGAATTAACCGTCATTTTTCAACCGCATTTGTACTCACGTACCCGCGATTTTGAAGAAGACTTTGCAGCCGTTTTATCGCAATTTGATAAGGTGTTGTTACTGGATATCTATCCTGCACGTGAATTGCCAATTGAAGGGGTTACTTCAGAAAGGTTATTGTCAAAAATTACCAATTCCAGTAAAACCATATTGGCAAAAGAAGAAGTGGTTAACCACTTAAAAGAAAATGAATTTGAAGTATTGTTCACCCTTGGGGCGGGCGATATTGACACTTTAGTAGAACCTATTAAAGAATTAGTAACGGCATGAAAAAGTTCAAGAACATAGCAATTGTGAGCTTTTCGGTATTGGTGCTACTCGCTCTTTTAGGATTAGCAGAAGCCAATAAACGTGACTTAACGTTTAATGACTTAAAGGTGTCTATTGACAAAAGTGAAGGCAACTACTTTGTAGATGAAGTAGACATTGAAAGCCAAGTTTTTGCTAAAGGATATCAAAAGGGGAAAGAGCCAATTAGAAATGTGGATTTGCGTGTACTGGAAACCCAGTTTGATAATATGCCATCGGTAAAGAAAGCCGAGGTGTATTCTTCAATTAATGGAATGTTGCATGTAGATATTAAGCAACGCACACCTATTGCTAGAATATTTACGCGAACAAGTAGTTTCTATTTAGATAAGGCGGGGTATGTAATGCCGTTGTCTGATAAATATACCGCTAAAGTTCCTGTGGTAAATGGGGCTTTGAATATTGACTATTCGGTGGTTAGCGGATTAAACTTTGCGGAGCCTAATGAATTAATGAAAATCAACTTTGAATCGCGCAAATTGCATGAAGCGTATTTATTGGCAAAGAAATTTAAGGAAGTACCCTTTTGGGATGCCCAGTTCAAACAAATCTATTTTAAACAAAATGGAGATATTGAACTTATCCCAGCAGTAGGAAACCACGTTATTATTATAGATGGCGCGGAACATATTGATGAATCGTTAACCAAGTTAATGATTCTATATAAGGAAGGTCTGAGTAAAACAGGCTGGAATAATTACAAGGAAATAAACCTCAAGTATAAAGATCAAATTGTGTGTATAAAACGATAACTATGGAACAGACAAGACATAAAGAAATCGTAGCAGGGCTAGACATTGGAACCACCAAAATCGTAGCCATTATTGGAACCATTAACGAACACGGCAAACTCGACATTTTGGGTATGGCGCGTACTGAATCGCTAGGTGTAAGTAGAGGGGTAGTGACCCATATTACCCAAACCATTGATGCTATTCAAAAGGTAATGAAAGAAGCCGAAGAAATTGCGGGCTACGAAATTGGTAAAGTAAATGTGGGTATTGCCGGCCAACACATTAGAAGTATTCAGCACTCTGGTAGCAGAATGCGTGAAAATATTGAATCGGAAATTACGCAAACCGACATCAACCAGTTGATCAAGGAAATGTACAAGTTGGTGATGTTACCAGGTGAAAAGGTAATTGATGTATTGCCTCAAGATTTCACCGTGGATAACGAAAAAGGTATTCATGATCCAATTGGTATGGCTGGGGTTCGTTTAGAAGCCAATTTCCATATTATTACTGGAAATATTGCCGCGGCAAAAAACATTGTGAAATGTGTTGCCGGTGCTGATATGGAAGTGGATAATCTTATTTTAGAACCATTAGCTTCGGCCGATGCAGTTTTAAGTAAGGAAGAAAAAGAGGCCGGTGTAGTATTGGTTGACATAGGTGGTGGTACCACAGATGTGGCTATTTTCAAAGAAGGTATTATTCGTCACACTGCGGTAATTCCATTTGGAGGTAACATCATTACCGAAGATATTAAGCATGGTTGCTCAATAATTAAGAGTCAAGCAGAGCAATTGAAAGTTAAGTTTGGAAGCGCCTTGTCTGAAACCGCTTCTCATAACGAAATTGTATCTATACCTGGTTTAAGAGGTCGTGAGCCCAAAGAAATTTCTTTGGTGAACTTGGCTAATATCATCCAATCAAGAGCAGAAGAAATCATTGAGCAAGTGTATTACGAAATCAGAAATTCTGGTTTAGAGAAACAATTAATTGCAGGTATCGTAGTTACTGGTGGTGGTTCACAGTTACGTAACGTTACCCAATTGTTTGAGTTCCTTACTGGAATGGATACTCGAATTGGTTACCCAACAGAACACTTGGCAAATGGGGTGGAAGATATCACAAGTCCAATGTACTCTACGGGTGTAGGACTAATCTTAAAAGGATTTGAGCGGATTCAAACCAATACAGATGAAAGCACTTCGGCTGTGAAAGAACCCAAGCAGAAAGAAATGCCCGCTAAAAAATCAGGAATGACTAGTTTCTTAGATGCCATCAAAAAAACATCCGATACGTTTTTTAGTGATTTAACAGACTAATCTTAATAAAGTGGGACAAATACTTCAAAAATGCATTTGAATTTATGCCATTTTTGTTTTAGAAGTGCCCATACTTTGAATAACATTATTAAAATAGAACAATATGGAATTTAACTTGCCAAAAGGAAAACCGTCAATTATCAAGGTAATTGGAGTAGGTGGTGGTGGTAGTAATGCCGTTAACCACATGTTCGACCAAGGAATTAAAGGTGTAGATTTCTTAATCTGTAACACCGATCAGCAAGCTTTAGATATCAGTCCAGTAGGTGAAAAACTTCAATTAGGAGGAACACTAACCGAAGGAATGGGAGCCGGTTCTATACCAGATGTGGGTAGAAATGCCGCTATTGAATCAGCAGATGATATAGCTAAGATTTTCGATCCAGAAACACGTATGGTTTTTATTACAGCCGGAATGGGTGGTGGTACTGGAACAGGTGCCGCTCCAATCATTGCCACTGCCGCACGTGAAATGGGTATTTTAACGGTGGGTATTGTAACGCTTCCTTTCTTATTTGAAGGAAGAAAAAGAAAACAACAAGCCGAAAAAGGAATTGAAGAACTAAGAGGCGCAGTAGATACTTTGTTAATCATTAACAATGATAAGCTACGTCAAATGTTCGGAAACCTTAAAATGAGTGAGGTATTTGAACAAGCCGATAACGTGCTAACAATCGCAGCAAAAGGTATTGCAGAGATTATTACACGTACCGGTCATATTAACGTTGATTTTCAAGATGTTTCTACCGTAATGCGTAACAGTGGAGTAGCCGTGATGGGTGCTGCTGTAGCTACCGGTGAAAACAGAGCCATTGCTGCTGTTGAAAATGCGTTGAGTTCTCCGTTATTGAACGATAACGATATCAAAGGAGCACGTTTCATCTTATTAAACATGGAGTTTGGTCAAGAAGAGATCACCATGGATGAAATTGCTGATATTACCGACTACATCCAAGAAGAAGCAGGTTCAACCGCTGATATTATTTGGGGGTACGGTCAAAATGAAGAAATGACTGATGGTTTATCAGTAACTCTTATTGCCACTGGTTTTGAATTAGCCAAGGGTAATGGAGGAGAAGAAACCATGAAAACTACCACCGGTAAAACAGTGCATACCCTAGAAGATGCGCAGCCGCAAGTTTTAACAAGTCCTATTCCTAAAAGTGAGCCTGCAAAACCTGCAGCTCCAAAAACAGGATTAGCCGATCCATATATTAAAGGAGAAGAAGCTCAAGGAAAAATTGAATTTAAACTAGAGATGCCGGAGGATGAAAAACCAGCTCCAAAACAAGCACCTTTAGAACCGTATATTCGTCCGGTAAATCAAGCGCCAGAAACGCCTGTAACTCCGCCAACTCCTCAGGTTCAAAATCCGGTTCCTACACCAACTCCAACGCCCCAGGCTTCAACGCCTCCACCAGCGCCAAAGATGGAAGAGCCAAAACCGTTCGTTCCTAAACCAATGGCACAAACACCTCCTCCAGCTGCTCCTGTTAACCATCCGGTTCCAGCTCCTGAGTCTGTAATTACACACAGCTTAGAAGATGAAGCACCAAAGGCAGAAATGCAATCAACGGATGAAGAACAGCAATCGAGAGTGAAAAACAGAATGGGTCGCTTAAAAGATTTAAGTCGCAGATTACGTACTGCTTCTGGTTTAAGTGAATTAGAAGATGTGCCTGCTTACCAAAGAAGAGCCGTGTCATTAGAAGACGTGCCTCATTCTTCAGAATCTCAAGTATCTCGTTACTCATTAGATGAGCCAGATGCTGAAGGAGGAAAGAATCCTGGGATTAGCACCAACAACTCATTTCTACACGATAACGTAGACTAATATATTCAAGATAGTTTCTATTAAGACTAGAAAGCCCCGAGTAACGCGAAGTGCTCGGGGCTTTTGGTTTTTAGGTAGGTTTTGCTGGTATAGTAACTAGGTAGTTTTACCTATTGGAATCGTCCTGAAAAAGTTTGATTTTAGCCAAATAACCACCAAAGAAACTACATATGTTTTTACCTTTATCAAGGAATAAAATAATTCGAATAAAGCAAGTACTAGTTTTTAGTGCTTGCTTTTTTTTAGGTGTTTTTAACTTGCTGGGGCAGAATAGTTGGGAACGGTTACCTGGACTGGATCTTTCGGAAGTTGTTAATTCGTTAAGAGTTGATAGTTTAAATGACCAATTAATAATTGGAGCGCAATTCTTAAGTGAAGTGAATGGAATGTCAACTACGCCCGTTTTTAAATGGGATCCTAGTAGTGGGATTTCAATAATAGACACAAATAACTCACCAGATTTTCCAGTGCAAATTCCTTGGGATATTGTTACAAAAAATGATTCATTTATTATTGCTGGTGATGGTGGTGTTGCTGTTTTGATTGCGGATAGTTTTGTTAACTTACTTGATGGCCGAAATGAGGGCGCGCGAATTTGGGATATTGGAATCTGGGATAATAAATACTTCTTATCGGTTGGATTAGATAAAAATTTCATGTATCAATCCATAGGTCACTTAATAGAGTGGGATGGGGCTTCTGGATTGAAAGAGTATCAAAGTATAAGTGATTTTATGGATTCTAACCCATCAATAGCTGTAACTCAAGAGTATAATGGTGAATTATATGCTGGAGGGAGTAGTGATGCCTCAATTGGTGGTATTATGAATGATATTATGAAATGGAATGGCTCCAATTGGGTTGATGTGGGAGGTGGAATAATAGCATCTGGAGCAACAGTCATTTATGATATGGAGATATATCAAGGAGAATTGTATGTAGCGGGCCAATTTGAGCAACAAGGAAGTATTAAAGAAAACCATATTGCCCGTTGGGATGGGGTGCAGTGGAAAAGCGTGGGAGGTGGAATCCAAAATGATATATTTGGATACAGTGTTTTACGGGAGTTACATGTACATGATGGCTATTTATATGTGGGTGGCCGTTTTGGAGGTGCGGGTGGTGTGCCCGCAGAAGGTGTTGCTCGTTGGGATGGAAATGAATGGTGTGGATGTGTTGGCAATATACTGGAAACTGTTGAGACACTGACCCATTACCGTGATACTCTTTATATTGGAGGTAACTTTGGGGTGTACACTCCTCAAGATTCCATTTATTCTTTAGCCCGTTTCATCGGTACTGAATTTGCCGATACCTGTGGCTCAATTAATGTAGGAATAAAAACCATAGCCGCTCAAAAAAAGGAGTTGGTTGGTTATCCTAATCCTGTACAAGAAACCTTAACCTTAAAGTTCCCATATACGCAACTAAATGAAGTTGCGGTTTTCATCTATTCCAGTATGGGGCAGTTAGTAAGAGAAGAGAAATATACGCTGGTAAATCAAGAATTGAAGCTTAATTTAAATCAGTTAACTAGCGGAATGTATTTTGGTGAAATTCAATCTTCCTCTCATTCTTTCCGGTTTTCTTTTGTGAAAGAATAACAGTTTTATGAACAAAAAAAGCCCCGAGTCACGCGAAGTGCTCGGGGCTTTTGGTTTTTAGGTGAAGCAATTAATGCCATTGCACCTTAACTCCAAAACCATGTTGCCAGGCTACAGAGGTATAGGTGTTTAGTTCCGGAATAGCTAAGAAATCAATGGTCGGGCGCATTTCATAAAACAAATGCACGCGTTGCCAAAATTCGCTTTTATCGGCAATTCTAAAATCTAAACCTAAAGGAACATAAGCAGAATAGGCTAAACTTGATTCGTTTCTTGTGGTTTCGTTTTCATGGTCTCCGTTATAACCACTTTCGTTAAAATAAATGGAACTTTCATTTTCGGTAGGTTGAATATAGAAATGGCGGTTTTCATAGATCTGGGTTTCACTAGAGATACTCACGCCAAAGGTTGCTCCCACACCCGCAAAGAAATTCCACCTTGCTTCCGGATTGGTTCTGTAAATTAGAGAAGCGTCTAGCCGTACAAATTGCGTAGCGTAATCCATATTATAGCCCACATACGAAACCGAATCTACTGCGGTTCTTTGGCCTGTTTTAACCGAGATTAAGGTATCATGCGCAAAACGTTCTTCCTTATATGCGTTTAAGTGTAAGGATTGGTTGTAATTATAACTGATTCCCAATCTAAGTTCTGGATTGGGTTTATAAGCCGTGCCAGTGGCATCTCTAAATTTAAAGCTCAATAAAAGAGCTGTACCTACTCCTCCTGAACTCGAGTTGTAACTATGAGTGTTGAAATTGCTAAGATCGTCAGGAATTAAAGTGGAGTTTGGAGCAAGTGTCTTGAAGTCATCCAAGGTACTTGATTGCCCGGTGCCAATACTTCCAAATGGCATAATAGACAAACTGGAGGTTTTAATTTTTTTCACTTGATTTTGGGCCCATATTCCAGTAGGAAAAAGGATAGCGGCCACTAACATGGTTTTGTAATTCATACGATGTTTTAAGTTTTTCCAAAAACGAAAACTCTTATTGTTAATTGTAATTCATTGAAGTTTTTTTTCTTCCAAATCCCAAATAATATCTGCATTCTTGCGTTTATCGCGGAGCGATAAAATTTATTTTCGTAAAGAGTGATTTCCAGTACGGAATGGCAATGCATGAAAAAATTACTTTTAATCATATCTATAATGATGAGCGTGAGTTCCGTTTGGGCTCAGCTTAAAAGTAATGCGCGCGTAAAAAACATCTCCACCCAAACCGATACCGTTTTTTTTGATTCGCTATCAGTAGATCCGAACTCATTTAAAATAGCTGGGGTAGACACTGCCGCTTACGGGGTAAACTATGCCGAAGGTTATTTGATTTGGTATCAACCACCCGCTCTAGATAGTGTTCGAGTAAGTTACCGCACCTGGCCGGTGAACATTACCCAGCCTGTATCTAATAAATCTACGGATGTTTTTAGACCCGATGTAAAGGGTTCTGTAAATCCTTTTACCTATCAAGGAGATCAAAAGCAAACCACGCAGTTTACCACAGGGCGTTTAGATAAAACCGGTAGTATTTCTAGGGGTGTGCTCTTTGGTAATAATCAAAATCTAGGCATCAACTCCAATTTGAATTTGCAGCTCTCGGGTGAGTTAACCAATAATGTGAAAATAAAAGCCGTGATTAGCGATGACAATATTCCAGTACAACCCGATGGAAATACCCAATTGTTGCAAGATTTTGATCAAGTGTATATCCAATTATATGATAAAGACTGGAAGTTGGTGGCTGGTGATTTTAGAATCAAAAAACCTCAAAGTCACTTTATGCAATTTGATAAACGTTTGCGTGGGGGAGGGATTTCAGCACGTTTTAACTTAAGTCCGAAAATTGAAAACAAAATTGCCGTAAACGCAGCCTTAAGTAGAGGTAAATTTTCGCGAAACATTATTCAAGGGGTAGAAGGTAATCAAGGCCCGTATCGCTTAACAGGGGCTGAAAATGAATCTTTCATTATTATTCTTTCGGGTACGGAAGAAGTTTTTATTGA
Source organism: uncultured Flavobacteriales bacterium (assembly GCA_913057875.1). Taxonomy (GTDB): domain Bacteria; phylum Bacteroidota; class Bacteroidia; order Flavobacteriales_G; family Salibacteraceae; genus CAJXZP01. Next base: position 30,988 of record CAJXPI010000002.1, on the reverse strand, counting down.
TGGTAAGAAAATGGTTCGTGGACAAGAAAACGATTACGTAATTGACTACAACAATGCGGAAGTGACTTTTACGGCCAATCAACCCATTAACCGTGATAAGCGTATTGTGATTGAATTCCAGTACAGCGCCCAAGCCTATAGCCGTTCTTTATTTCAGGTATCGGACAACGTGAAAACCGAAAAACTGAATCTGAATTTCAATATTTACTCGGAGCAAGACAATAAAAATCAACCCCTTTTACAAGATCTTACGGCTAGTAATATTGCGTTGTTAGAATCTGTAGGCGATGATATTAATAGTGCTATTGTACCAGCGGTAACGGCTACTGAGTTTTCTTCAGATCGAGTAATGTATAAGGCTATTATTGATACTATAGGAGGAGATACCATTTTTGAATATTCTACTAATCCAGATTCTGCGCGTTATCAATTAAACTTCTCAAATGTGGGTATTGGAAACGGTAACTATGTAGAAATTGCGAGTGAAGCCAATGGTCGGGTATTTGAATATGTGGCCCCAATTGCAGGAGTGCCTCAAGGAAATTATTTGCCCGTAATAGTATTGGTTACTCCCAAACGCAAACAAATGTATACCGTGGGTGGTGACTATAAATTAAGCCGAAGTACCAAGCTTTTATTTGAGGGAGTGATGACTAATGAAGATGTAAATACTTTTTCGAGTATTGGAAATCAAAATGATATTGGAGGAGGATTTTTGGTGGGTATGGAAAGCCAAAAGCAAATTACGAATGATACCATTGCACCCTGGTTTATGAAAGCCAAAGTCACCTACGAAAACCGAAGTGATAATTTTGCAGAAGTGCAACGTTACCGATCGGTAGAGTTTGATAGAAACTGGAATATTCGTGGCATTGAGTTAACGGGAATGCAGCAAATTCCTACCGCTGAAATTGGATTGACTAAAAAGAAACTGGGTTCGGTTAGTTATCAGTTTAAGTCTTTTTTATCGGGCGAATCGTATCAAGGGATGCGCCACCAATTAACCACCGATTTGGATAATACGCAATACACTGCAAAATTCTCGGGGAGTTATTTAGCTTCTCAAGGGGGCGTGGGTGAGTCTAACTTTATTCGTCAAAAAGTATTGTTGCAAAAGAAGTATGAGCATATCAATATTGGGTTTCGTGACGATTATGAATACAATCTGCAAAAGCTTTCGGGGGCAGATACTTTGGCTGGAACGAGCTATGAGTTTTTAGAGTGGGAGGCTTTTATTACTAATGGAGATAGTGCAAAAAACAAATTCAGAGTGGGGTATATAAACCGATTCAATGAAAAGGCCAATAACAATAAATTGGAGCGTTCTACTTTGGCGCAGGCTATTGGAGGGCATTTAAAACTGTTATCTAGTAAAAAGGCGCAGTTGCAATTAAGTTCTAATTATCGTGTACTGGAAGTCATGAATAACGAGTTATACACAGGAGCGCCTGAGCAAAATCTAACCAACAGAATTGATTACAACTTGCGCTTGCTGAAAGGGGCTTTAACGCTTTCTTCCTTTTACGAGCTAGGTTCAGGGTTAACCGAAGAACAAGCTTTTGTCTACGTAGAAGTGCCTCCAGGAACGGGAGTTTATGTTTGGGTAGATTACAATGAAAATGGAATTGTGGAGCAAGATGAGTTTCAGGTGGCGGTGTTTCAAGACCAAGCCAATTATGTGCGTGTATTGACACAAACCAACAATTTTGAAAAGATCTACCGTACCCAATTTAACCAAACTGCATTTTTACGTCCAGCTGCGGTTTGGAAAGGTAAGAAGGGGGTGCGTAAAGTTTTGAGTAAATTTTCTGATCAATTTGCGTATAGAATTGACCGTAAAACAGATGATAACTCGGTAGCTAATTGGGTAGACCCATTTGCGTCAAATGTAGCCGATAGTAATATTAGAGTATTGAATTCTACCCTCCGAAATACCGTTTATTTAAATCGTTCTAACCGAGCTTGGTCCATGGATTATACCTATCAAGCGGTGAATGCCAAAATTTTGCAGACCAACGGATTACTAGGGACATCCGATACCTACAACCAATTAAATTTTAGATACAATTTGACACGTATTTATCAAATCAACATAGAGGGTAGAGTAGGGCAAAAAGTTTCTGGTTCGGAGTTTTCAGATATTCGTAATTACTTGATAGATTACAAAACCATCAAGCCAACGCTGACTTATTTACAAGGTTCGGGAGTGAAGATAAAATTGTTCTTTGAGCAATCAGATAAGCGTAACCGTATAGCGGATGGTGATGAAACTAATTTGAGTAAAAAGTTTGGTGCCGAATTGAATGTGCGTAAAGTGGGTAAAGGAAGTGTCTTGCTTTCGGGGAGCTATTTGATCAACGACTTTGTAGGTGATGCAAATTCGCCAGTGGCCTATCAAATGTTAGAAGGTTTACAACCTGGACAAAACGGACTTTGGGAAGCGACTTATCAACGGACCATTGCCAAGTATTTGCAATTGAATTTACGCTATAATGGTCGAGTGAGTGAAGGAAATCCTGTCATTCACACAGGTAGTGTTCAAGTACGTGCGTTCTTTTAAATTTTCACTTCGCAACGTTCATCTTTCAATAAGGTGATTAAATCTTCTTTTGAAATTTCCGTTTTGTTTCGTTCCATTTGTTCGGTACGGTATTTTTTCAAGTCCTTTCTAAAAAGTGCCTCTCCAAAACGTTTTACATCTAAATAATTTTCCAGTAACAAAGGTGGAACTTTGGTAGGTTTGCCATTACTGCCTTTAGCCACCATGGTGAAATAACACGTGTTGGTGTGCTTCATGGTTCTGTCTTTTACGTTTTCGGCTGTTACTTTAATACCTACCACCAAAGAGGTTCTCCCCACATAATTTACGCGAGCCATCATGCAAACTAAATCTCCTACTTCTACAGGTTCAATAAAATCCACTCCGTCTACTGAAACGGTAACACAATAGTTTCCAGCATGTTTGGTACTACAGGCGTAAGCTACTTTATCCATTAAACCGAGAAGAATACCTCCGTGAATTTTACCACCAAAATTGGCGTAAGAAGGAATCATTAATTCGGTAATAGTAGTGTCAGAATCTTGAGGGGTACGTGCGCGCATAACTTTCAATTTGGGCTAAAGGTAAAAGAAATGCGTTGGGCAAAAAACTACAACTCTGAATATTCAAAACTAGGCGCTCCTTTTTCTCCATTTTGATTGTACCAATCTAAAAAATGAATTTTAAAATATTTTCCGGTTTGTGCTTTGAAAACATAATTTTTAGAAGGGTCAGTAATGTAATACCCTGCGTCAAAATCGTACCATTTCCAGTTATAGCCAATGTTGTCGATTCGGTGGTTTGAATGAGGTCCTATGGCATCTTCTCTGGAAATAGCTTCAAAATTCTTTTCGAATATCTTAGTGCTATGGGGGGTGTTATTATTTAATAATACCCCAGTTACCAAATACGGAACAATGGGTTGCATGTCATAAAAAACAAAAGTGTATTGTGTGAAAACAAAATCCCAACTAGCAGTTGGTGGTGCAATCATGACTTGGCTTCCTTGTCCCTTTAGGCTATAATAGCTAAAAAAGTAAGCGGGATCTTTTTCGATTTCGCCTAAGATCCAAGTGTCAGCATTTAGTGGGGCGTGACGGAAATAAAATCTTTCTTCATCAACGCTGTCAATTTTTAGCTTCCAAAAACCTAAAAGGTTACCTACTTCATCTTTGCCTCGGTCTAAAATATAAATTTGTGTTTCCGCTTGCCAGTCTCCTATGGCGGTACTATCTAAATTTCCTGAAAACTCATCCCATTTCCAATCGGATCCGATTGTGTCTTTTACCAAAGTAATATCTGTTTCACCGGTATGGGTTACATAGGCTAAATTGGCTCCGTTGATGGTAATTCGCCAACCTTCACCATTATTTTCAAAGGCTAAATCCCAAGCTGTTTTTTTGTTGCGAGATACTTCTTGCCCAGTTTCTATGTTATACCAAATTTGGTCTGGATACAAATTACCCATTTCTACCATACCGGCCTGAGACTCTCCTGGTTCATGCGGTGCTACAGGAATTTCATCTTTCATACAAGATGTGGCAAGTATAGATATTACGCAGCTAAAAAGAATCCAGTTTTTCATGCTATTGTAAAATTTGGTAGGTAATTAAACTGAGGATATACGCTAATCCAGTCATGTAAACTAACTGAATAAACGGTATAGTCCAACTATTCGTTTCACGCTTCACAATAGCCAATGTACTCATACATTGCATGGCCAGTACGTAAAAAATAAGTAGTGAGAATGCGGTGGCTGATGTGTACACTAACTCCCCTGTATCGGCATGACGTTCTTGACGCATCTTTTCCATAACCGATTCCGCATCACCATCGCTACCTACACTATAAATGGTAGCCATGGTACTAATAAATACTTCTCTGGCGGCAAATGAGGTAATCAAGGCAATTCCAATTTTCCAATCAAAACCTAAGGGCTTAATGGCTGGCTCAATTTGTTTGCCCAAAATACCCGCATAAGAGCCTTCAATTTTTTTAGCAGCTACAATGTTATCTAGCTCTGTGTCACTAAAGGATTGTTGCGCATATTCTGTCCGCGTTTGTTCTTCAATATTTTTCAAATTATCACCGGGACCAAAGGATGCCAGAACCCATAAAATCATAGAAATGATTAAGATTATTTTACCGGCATTTGTAATAAAAACGCCCACTTTTTGAACTACCGTAATGCTGATGTTTTTCCAGTACGGCATTTTGTAGGTAGGTAATTCCATCATTAAGAAAGAACGATCTTTTGACTTCAAAATCTTTTTCATTACCCATGCAGAGCCCAAAGCAGCAATAACTCCCAATAGGTATAGTCCCATCATAACCAATCCTTGTAGATTAAATAACCCACCTACTGTTTTATCAGGTACGGCAAAAGCTACTAATACGGCAAATACTGGAATACGAGCCGAACAACTAATAAATGGGGTAACGAAAATGGTGATTAAGCGCTCCTTCCAATTGCTAATGGTTCTAGTAGACATAATTGCAGGAACCGCACATGCAGCTCCAGAAATTAGGGAAACAATACTTCGGCCATTCAGACCAAATTTTCGCATTAAAGTATCCGATAAGAATACGGCACGAGACATATAACCCACTTCTTCCAGTAAGGAAACCAGAATAAATAAGATGGTAATTTGTGGAATGAAAATGACAATTCCACCAATTCCCGCTAGAATACCATCGGTAATGAAATCAGAAAGAAGTCCTGCTGGGAGTACATTTTTGGCAGCATCAATCAACCAAGTCATACCACCATCAATCAAATCCATAGGGTAAGACGCCCAAGCAAAAATGGCTTGGAAAATCACAAATAGGGTGGCTAAAAAGATCAAACTTCCCCAAAAAGGATGGGTTAAAATCTTGTCCGCTTTAGCAGTTTTTGTTTCATCATCTTCTTTGGTGTGTACCACCATTGCTTCCATAATGGGGTGCAATTGGTCGTAACGCGCCATAATTTCATCAAACTGTAACCCTACACTATTGAACTTCAACTCAGAAACGAGATGGTCCATTCTTCCAGTATCTGCGGCTGAAATGAAGTCTAAATTTTTGTAATTGTGAGCGGTAAGAAGTGCGCGGTAATTGTTGGTGAAGCCAAACATTTTTTTCACTTCTTGCTCTAATTCATAGGCAAAAGGCTCTACGTTTAGAAAAGGATCGCAATTCACGCCTTCCATTTGTAATATCACGGGGCCAATCGCCTCGGTGCCCTCTCCGGTACGACCGTTCACTTTAACTACTGGAATACCTAGTTTTATGGAAAGTTGGTTTTCGTCAACCGTTTTACCCTCACTATTGGCAACGTCTAACATGTTTAGAAGAAGTACAATAGGTACCCCAAAGTCCATGATTTGCGTTAGCAAAACTAAATGGCGTTCCAAGTTATTGGCATCGGCTACATAAAGCACCAAATCAGGATAGGAAGAGCCGTCTTGATTTAATAAGGTTTCTAGTACAATACGTTCATCAGAGGAATTGGGATATAAACTATACGTTCCCGGTAAATCGGTAATAACCGCCTTGTTTCCGTCTGGTAGGGGGTAGGTTCCCGACTTTTTATCGACAGTGACCCCGGGGAAATTACCCACCGTTTGATTTAATCCGGTCAATCGGTTAAAGACCGAAGTCTTACCTGCGTTTGGATTACCGATAAGGGCAATTTTCAAATTTTGTTCGTCAGAGCCCATACCTAATATTTTAGAATAATATGAGCCGCTTCTTCCGTGCGGAATGCAAACGCATGGCTATTAACTAAAAAGTACATGGTTTTTCCACCTGGACCTTTTCTAATAAGTTGAATAGACGACTTAGGACGGCATCCGATCTCTAAAAATTGCGATGACATCTCTTCGCTACCAAACTTTAAAATCACACTCGATTCCTTTGGTTTTAAGTCGGTTGCCCTGCGTTTATGTGTATTGCTTTCTTTCACAAAATGCTTTTATAATTGGAAGCCAAGTTTAACGAAAAATACTCTACCCGGAGCAATTGGTCGAGTTCCTCCTGATCCTCCATGCGAACCACCGGTATCAGTAGTGTTCACATTGGTGACATCCAATATGTTTTTGACCCCTAAACCAAGAACCATATGATCGTTAAAGAAACGTTTGTTTGCTGTGATATCAAACAAGCTATAGCTGTCAATAAAATCTTGTTGCAAATCGTTGTTTTCGTCAATAATTAAGTTGGGTTGTTTTCCCGACAGCTTGTAGAAAAAGGAAACATCCGATTTTGCCTTTTTGAAAGAAAATGTCAAACTAGAAGTTAATTGCGGTGAATAGGCAATAGGCAGACTTTCGGTTTCATTGATGGTGTTTTTGTTCCCTATTAAAGAAAAACCAACACTCGCTTTAAAATGCGCAATGTTATATTGAGCCTCTGTATTAAATCCTTGTGATACGGCTTCATCTAAATTGGCATATTCGTATTGGGTAGTTCCTGATTGTGCCAAGGTAATTTTGTCTTGAATATGGTTATAGAATACAGCGAATTTGAATTTGAACATTTGTCCTTTATGCAAACGGGTGTAAGTCATATTTGCCGAAGTATGAATAGCCGTCTCGGCAACTAGGTTTTGATTCCCCTGAATATCATGATTAATATCGACAAAATCCATATACAGTTCTTTTACCGATGGCGCTCTAAATCCACGAGCTACCGAAGCTCTAATAGACATACTTGGCTTAACTTGATATTTTGCGTACAAAGAAGGAACTACTGGCGCTCCATATTGGGTGTTGTAACTCGCTCTAATTCCTGGTTTGATAGTCCATTTCAAAGAGGGTTGCCATTCAAAACTAAAGAAACCAGCATAATCGCCAATGCTTTGTTTACCATCTAAAATACGAGCTCCTTTTGCGGTTTCATTATTTAAGTCGGCCCCTAATTGGTAACGATAGTTTCTCCCTAAAGGCATTCGGGTGTAGGTTGCACGAAGCATTTTTAAATCCGTATAGTTGGTGTCGTTTACTCCTGGAGTTTCATTTTTTTCAGATCTTACTCCCGTAAGGTCGGTAATGTATGAAAGACGTTGACGCTGGTAAATATTATATGCAGTTATTACTTTTAAGGCATTAACCGTATCTAAATCTAGATCTAAAGTGATGCTATTATCTAGTCGTTTGGTAATGTATTCGTCATCAAAAGCCACTTCATCATAAGGTCCTCTAGGGTATCCACGATTAATGATTGTTTCATCAAAGCCATTTACGTTAAGCATGATAGATCCTTTATTAAAAGTTCTACCGTATTTAATTCCACCCAAATATTGGGTTCTTGGTTTCCACAGTTTCACTCTTGATGAATCTGCCTTGGGTTCAGGGTTTCCAAAAACTGGATCGCCAATATTCCATCCGTCAAAAAAATTACGTGTAAAGTTGATAGCTCCAAAGTTTTTACCTTTAGATAGACCTACCCTGGCGTCTATATTATGGGTTCCAATATTTTCACCATAGTATTTTACGTTTGCGGTTACTGGTTTTTGACTTCCTTTTTTGGTGATTAGGTTAATGGTTCCAGCTAAAGCATTAGAACCATAGGTAACCGAAAGGGGGCCTTCAATTACTTCAATTCTTTCGATGTCATTTAAGTTGATTTGACTTAAATCAATGTTTCCGTTTAAACGACCAACCATTGGCACACCATCAACTAATATTTTTACATTTTCACCTGATAACCCTTGAATACTAATACTTGATCCAAGGACGGCATCTTGCGAAATGTTCATGTTAAGTTCTCGCGATAATACTTGATCTAAAGACTGCGCGTTCAATGCGTCAATCTTATCACGGTTAATAATTGATACTTTATGAATTGCCTTTTCCTCAGTAGATTCAGAGAATTGCCCGGTAACAACTACTTGATCTAAAGACTCCGCGCTTTCTTTTAATTGAACTTTGGTGGTTGATCCTACCTCAACGGTATCGTGAAAAGGGGAAAAACCCAAATAGGTGATATTTATGGCTATTTTTCCCCCATATTCCTCATGGTAAGGAAAAACCGCAACACCTTGTTTGTTTACTAAAACAATTTCTTCTTTTTGAGTGGAAATATTGGTAAAGTGCACGTGAGCAAAAGGTAAGGGCTCGTTATATTCTTGGTCGTACACCATGACATTAGTTTCTTGAGAGAAACCTCCTAAAAACAAGAAAACCATTCCTGCACTAAGAATGATTTTAAGCAAGATATGTGTGTGCAACCTCAAAATGGGAAAGAAAAAAGCATCTCCAATTCAGAACTGGAGATGCTTGATTATTATTTAATAATTAATTGTTTAATAATGGCATTTTCATCGTTTCCAATACGAACTAAATACATTCCTTGGTTCCATCCTGAAACGGGGAATTCAAGGTTTGTATTTGAAACCACGTTGATTACTTTGCGATAAACAACTTGACCTGTTAAAGAAAATACCGTAACGTCTAAATTATTTAAATTTTCAGAGCTTTCTATAGCAATAATTACGTTATCTACAGCTGGGTTGGGGTAAATAGAAACTGTATTAACTGCTACATTGCTTTTGTCAATACTTGTAGTCCCTACTTGCATTTTGTTGAACACCGCTTTTCCGGTAGAAGAACCTCCAAATCCAGTAAAATATAACTGCCAAACTAAATCATTGGTATCTGTAACAAAATAAGACAGACTATCTTGTAATTCCCATCCGGTTGTAAAAGAAAAGCTTTTCCAATCGCTACCAATAGTTCCAATATTTGCCGTGTAATCTTGGTTAAACCATTCTGCATCATTCACATCTTCCCCTCTAGATTCAGCCACTGTATTATCAATTGCGGTTAATACCCCAGTTACTGGATAAAATCCACCTGTAGGTTGTGGCGCTTGGTATTTAGTGAATACGATATCCCAAGAACCCATCACTGGCTCTAGGTCCATAGTGCTATCTGCTTTAATTGAATAGTATACATGTTTCTTGGTGTTGTAATTCATCTTATTGATAGATCCTTGAACTTGATTAGCCCCATCTAAATCAGCATATGTAAAGGTTAAAATGCCCATAGTTGACATTACGTTCATCTTGAATTTTTTGAGGCTGCCATCGGTAAGTTGTAAAATGTACATGCTGTCACCTACTACTTCATGGGTAGTGGAGTTGTATATACCCCATCCGTAATCGGGGTGATTGATTCCTGGTGCAGCAAATGCAGTGATGTTCCAAGATGAATCACTGTTGTATCGAGGCAACCAGTTTTGCATGCCATTTGTATCAATGGTGTTCCAAGAACCCGTGTCGCCATTTGGATATAAATAAAGAGCCGCTCCAAAACCGTCATTAATTCTGATGTCTGTATCAAATCCACCTGTGCCAAAAGCAATATCCCATTCGGTGTTGTTAGAAGAAAGAACCTCGCCATTTGAAAAGCTGTAATAAACCTGATTCGCATAACCTGGCCCCATTATTACAGAGTCTGCTTGTGAAAAGCCAATTACTGGTATTACGATTGATAGAATAAAAGGTAATATTTTTTTCATGTTAAAAATTTGAAAATTGAATTTTATGTGGCGCAAAGATGCGTTGTAAATACGTATTGAGGTGTCATAAAAGAGTCAGTAAACCTACCTATAAGTAGTGATTTTTATCATGCTTATAATGGGTGATAGAGTCTATGAATTATTCAAACCCCAAAAGGTAGATGCAATTATTGGGTTGTAAAAAGAAGCGTTTTTTCTCCACGGGATGCTTAGATTTGCAATTCTTAAAAATTAGGATTTGAAAGTATACCAAGGTGTAGAAAATTTTATTCCTCCAGCCTTTCCTGTAATAACAACAGGTACATTTGATGGCGTTCATGAAGGACATATGGTAATTCTTGATAGAATTAAAACACTAGCAAAGGAGCGACATGGAGAAACGGTGGTGGTATCTTTTGATCCCCATCCTAGATCGGTTATTCATCCGCATTTAGAAATTAAGCTAATTCATACCATAGAGGAAAAGATTGACCGTTTAGAAAAAGCGGGTATCGATCATTTTGTGATTATTCCTTTTACTAAGGAATTCTCAAGAACTACATCACTAGAATTCGTACGTGACATCTTGGTTAATACCTTGAATGCAAAACTTTTGGTTATCGGGTATGATCACCAGTTTGGTAGGAATAGAGAAGGCTCAGTAATTGAACTGGAAGAGTATGCCATGACTTACGATTTTGAGATTGAACAAATAGAGGCGCAAACTTTTGAAGATATTAATATTAGCAGCACCAAGATTAGAAAGGCCTTAAATGAAGGTGATTTTGAAACGGCTAATCATTTTCTGGGCTACGACTTTATGATGACGGGGAATGTGATTCACGGAAATAAACTGGGGAATTCCATTGGCTTTCCAACGGCTAATATTGATGTGCATAATAAGTTCAAGTTGATTCCCTCAAACGGGGTTTATGCCGTTGAAGTGGTGGTTGCCAATCAGCTGTATGGCGGAATGTTGAATATAGGTTCTAAACCTACGGTGAATGAAACGGACCAACGATCTATTGAGGTAAATATTTTTGATTTCAATGCTGATATTTATGGCCAAGAAATTCAAATCAACTTTAAAAAACGTTTACGAAGCGAACAAAAATTTGAGTCGGTAGAAGCGCTTAAGATTCAATTAGGTAGAGATAAAGAAGATTCATTAGCTTTATTGGCCAAATGAGGTTTGCTTATTTCATAGCGTTATTTTTTCTTTTTTTAGGTACGGGATACGCCCAAGAGAATGGGGTGTATAAAGATTTAAAATTGGCCATTGAAGCCGGTGATTCTGTAAAGGTGCTTGTTCTTAGAAAACAGAAGTTAACGGAAATTCCAGTAGAGGTATATCAACTTAAAAACCTAGAAGAGTTAGATCTTCGAAAGAATGAAATTACGGTAATTCCGGATGAAATTTCTCAACTCCGAAACCTGAAGGTTTTAGATGTCAGTAGAAATAAAGTAGATACTATTTCCGTTGAATTAGGTAGTTTGGTAAAGTTGACCTCTTTGCATCTAGAGAAAAATGAATTTAGTGTGCTTCCAAAGTCTATTGGACATCTTTCGGAGTTAGAATATTTAAATATTGACTATACCAACGTTAAAGAAATCCCTACCGAAATAAGTCAATGTAAAAAGTTGCAGCTTTTTAATGCCGGTCATTCGTACTTAGATGAAGAGGAGGCTAAGCGAGTAAGAAATTTGTTACCTGAAGACTGCGTTAAAATTTTCCCGCTCACCTGTAAATGTAATTCGTAAACTATGAACGTTTCTATTGATATTAGTATGTACCCGCTGAAAGAGAATTACATTTCAGCCATTCAAGGGTTTATTGACGCGTTAAATTCATATGCTGAAATTTCAGTGAAAGAAAACCCGATGAGTACCCAAGTTTTTGGCGAATATAGAACCGCCATGAAAATTGTGCAGGATGAAATAGAAAAGTCTTCGGGTGAAGATCCTCAGGTGATTTTTGTAATGAAGGTGATTCCTTTTGATGTGATTAACGAATTACCTTCATCGTAATTGCAATCTCGTCTAAGGGCCACTCTCTTCCGTCTACCTTGACTTTATTTAGTTCCAAGGCCACGTCCATACCATTTATTACTTCCCCAATAACCGTATGTTGTTGATCTAAATAAGGAACACCACCAAGAGTGTTGAAAATGTCTTTTTGCGTATCGGTATATTTGGTGCCAAACTCACGCTCATGGCTACGCATTTCTTTATCGTTATAGGTATGACCAAGAGTGATATAAAATTCAAAGGGAGAGGATCTTTTTGTTGGGTTTTTATCGTATCGTCTAGCCATGGCAATAGAGCCAAACTTGTGAATGTTTTTGGGAGTGAACTCTGCGGGTAAAGTGTATCCACCAATTTCAGCACGCTTTACTTGACAATCCCACTCGTCTGAGTTACCCGCTTGATCTACAAAATTTGGGCTTACTCTATAAAACTGGGTTAAATCAAAATATCCTTGTTTGGTTAAGTAAACCATATTTGCTCGGTGAATGGGCGTGTTGGTGTACAGTTTAATGTCAATATCACCAAATTTACAGGAGAGTCTCAGAATGGTTTCTGGATTTTCTTTCCCGTATTTAGTCATAAAACGAACCACATTTTCGTTGGTTAGTTTCGGGTGTTTCTTAACCTCTTTTATCGGTTTTGCAGGTGTAGCTTTCTTTTCCTTTTTGGTACTGGAAATGGTTTCCTTTTTACTGGAATTCTCAGTAGTCGCTTTATCTTCATTTGAAGAACATCCAGTAACTAAAACAACAAATAGAATGAAGAACCAATTACGCATGAGCCTATTTAGTTAAGGTAAAAGACATTCTATGATGAGGGGTAGCGCCATGTTTTACAATAGCTTCTCGGTGGGCTTTGGTAGGATAACCTTTGCTTTTTGCCCATCCGTACTCCGGATATTCCTCGTGTAACTCCGTCATAATATCATCCCGATAGGTCTTCGCTAGTACCGAAGCGGCCGCTATACTCATAAACCGTGCATCTCCTTTTACCATGCATGTAAAAGGAATGTCTAATTCTGATTTAAAGCGATTACCATCAATCAATAAATGTTCCGGTTGAATCTTAAGTTTTTGAACCGCTTGAGTCATCGCTAAAAACGAAGCGTTTAAAATATTGATTTCATCAATGATGGTATGCGAAACAATTCCAACCCCAAAAGCAATCGCTTCCTTTTCAATGATTGGTCGTAGTTTGTACCGTTGTTTCTCCGTTAGTTTTTTGGAGTCGTTCAATAAATCGTTTTTGAAATCTGGAGGCAAAATAACGGCCCCTGCTACTACAGGTCCCGATAAACAGCCTCTTCCGGCTTCATCGCACCCAGCTTCTAATAGTTCGGGATTATGAAATAGACTTAAACTCATTCACACATGTTTCAATAGAACTCCACAGCTTTTCAGCGGTTAAATCCCAACTAAATATTTGTCTTTGCTCTTTTCCTGCCGCAATCAATTCAGCCACCAATTCTTTGTCAAAGGCAATTTTTTCCATTCCTTCTCTAATAGATTGGTAGTCAAATGGACTCACGTAAACCCCTGCTTTTCCCGCTACTTCTGGCATAGAAGTCACGTTTGAGGTAATCACCGGTACGTCACAGTTCATGGCTTCTACAATTGGAATTCCAAACCCTTCAAAAAAGGAAACGTAAACCAAGGCTAGAGAAGAGGCTAAAGCTCGGCTTAAATCCTCTTGCTCAAGTCTTCCCGAGAAAATCACGTCATCTTGAAATTCCATGGCTGAAAACGCTTTTTCAATGGCTTTGGTCCACCATCTTTTTTCGCCAACTATCAGTAATCTAATATCCGTGTTGTTAGCCTTTTTAAAGGCGTCAAACGCTTTGAATAACTGTGCTAAATTTTTTCTAGGTTGAATAGATCCAATAAAAATGAAATACTCATTTCCATTGGTAAATTCTTTTCGAGTAGCTGCTTTCACCGTTTCATTTACCGGTTTGTATACATCAGATACACCGTTGTAAACCACATCAATTTTTTCGGGTTCAATTTCGTAATGACGAATAATATCTTCTTTACTAAACTGCGAAACGGTAGAAATTCTTCGCGCTTTTTCAGCAAATTTTGGAAAGAAAAATCGGTAATATTTGCGTTCAAACCAAGGTAAATGACGTGGGTAATATTCAAAGTTAATATCGTGAATAACCGCAAGTTGTGGTTTTTCAGATTGTAAACTCAGATACCCGTCAGGTGATAAGAATAAATCTACCTTATGCTTCCTTAAAATAGGAGGAACTAACCACTCAAACCAGATGTAATACAAAATAGGATGACGCGCTTGCAAAGGCACAATAATAGGAGTAACGTTGTCTCCAAAAATGAATTCCTCACTGTATTCTCTGTCAAATAAAAACAAAAATTCGTGCTCTGGATGCGATTGGGTAATCCGCTTTAAGGTTTCATAGGTAAACCATCCAATACCCTCTAATTTACCGGGTAATAATAAACGTGTATTTACTGCAATTTTCACGATTCGGTGCGTTGTTTTTATTGGGGCGAATGTACAAATTTTGAGTTTCTTTCTAAACTAATCTACTCCTATTAAACAATAGCAACTTACATTTGGCGTTGAAATTACGCTCGTGCAAAAGAAATTCATAACTAATTTAGGATTTTTACTTTTTCTTAATCTCCTGATTAAGCCATTCTGGGTGCTTGGAATTGGGGCGGCTGTTCAAAATACGGTGGGGCCTGAGCAATATGGTATTTACTTTACCATGTTAAATTTCTCTTTTTTATTTCACATCATTCTCGACTTTGGAATTAATAATTTCCAAAACCGAAATATTTCTCAAAACCCGAAAGCGGCAAGTCAATTACTTTCCACACTTTCTATGGTTAAGCTAGGATTTGGAATTTTGTTTATCCTGTTAGTAATGACGGTGGGCAAATGGTTTATGCATTATCCACCTCATTTTCTCCATTTATTGATTATTGTAGGCGGGAATCAAGTGCTTTTGTCTATCGTTTTGTTTTTACGGGCCAATCTTGCAGGGTTGCAATTCTTTAAGGTTGATAGTATTATTTCGGTACTGGATAGGTTGCTCATGATTTTGATTTGTGGGGTATTGCTTTGGGGAAATGTAACATCCATTCCTTTTCAAATTGAGTGGTTCGCCTACGCCCAAGGAGCTGCTTATTTTACCACTATTTTGGTAGCTTTAGGTATTTTGCTTTTTGAGGTAAAACTACATTTTGTAAAGCCTGATTTTAAAGAAGTACCTTCCCTAGTTAGAAGGAGCTTGCCATTTGCTGTACTCACCTTAATCATGACTATATATTACCGGGTAGATGTGATTATGATTGAAGAATTATTACCTGGAGATACAGGTGTATATGAGGCGGGAGTGTACGCGCAAGGTTATCGTTTACCAGAAATGGCAAGTATGTTTTCCTTGTTATTTGCTACCCTATTATTACCCATGTTTTCTAAAATGATTGCACAGAAAGAAAGTGTGGTAGATTTAATGTCTTTGTCTTTTAGGTTATTGGTTACACCCGCCATTTTAGGGGCTGCTGCCGTTTACTTTTACGGTATGGATTTTATCCGCATTTTTTATTCCGTAGAATTTCAAAAATCGGCTGAGGTGCAAACCATCTTAATGTTTACATTTATTCCCTTAGCTTCAACTTATGTTTTTGGTACTTTGTTAACCGCTAATGGAGATTTGAAAAGTTTGAATGTCATTTCTATGGTCGGACTTTTGGTGAATGTGGTTCTAAATTATCAACTTATTCCAGTACAAGGAATTCAAGGTGCGGCATGGGCCACTTTAGCCACCCAATTGGTGGTGGTGGTTTTACAGTTAATTTACGTGGGTATACAATTTAAAACTAAACCCAATTGGAAGTTAATGCTAAGTTTATGTTTCTTTTCCTTAGGCTTATACCTAGCCGGAAATTCACTTTTTGAGTTAGATTTAGATCACAAAATCACCTTTTTAGGCTTGCTCATTTTTGGTGGTATTTGGGCCTTAATTACTCGTATGGTAAGCATTAAGGGTATCTACCATATATTGAAATTTGGGGATTAAAATTTGCCCAAAATTTATTAGAAATTAATTTCCTTAACCCCTCAAATCACCGTAGCTTTGTGGCAAAATCAACGAACCAGTATAATGGACAAATTTTCTTATGTTGGGAATGGCGATGTAGAAGCGTACAACGCAGTCTACGAACAGTATAAAGCCAATCCTGACAGTGTAGATGAAACTTGGAAAGAATTTTTCAAAGGATTTGAATTCGCATTAGAGCAATACGGAGAAGGAGCTTCTTCGCAAAATGTAGAAAAAGAATTTAAAGTTTTTCAACTCATTGAGGGCTACAGAACGAGAGGGCACTTATTCACAAAAACAAACCCGGTTAGAACGCGTAGAGCGTATACGGATACAATTTCTGCTGAATATTATGGTTTTACCCCGCAAGATATGGAGACTGTTTTCCATGCCGGGAATAAGCTAGGATTAGGGGCCGTTAAATTAAAGGAAATTGTTTCCTTTTTGGAAGATACCTATTGCCGTTCTATTGGTGTAGAATATGTATACAACCGTAAGCCAGAGCAGTTAGAGTGGATTATTGATAGAATCGAAAAAAACAGAAATACCCCATCTTACAACGCGGATCAAAAACTTCGAATGTTTAAGAAGTTAAGTGAGGCAGTAGAGTTTGAGGCATTCGTTCACAAAAAATTCGTAGGTCAAAAACGTTTTTCTTTAGAAGGTGGCGAATCTTTAATTCCGGCAGTATATGCTTTGGTTGAAAAAGGGTCTGAACTGGGCGTAAAGGAAATGGTGATTGGAATGGCGCACCGTGGGCGTTTAAATATGTTAGCGAATATATTTAAAAAGCCAGCTGAAAGTATTTTTACCGAGTTTGAAGGTAAAGGATACGAATCAGAAGATTTTGACGGTGATGTAAAATACCATTTAGGATCTACGCACTCTATAACTACCGATCAGGGAAATAATATGCACTTAACTTTAGCACCAAATCCATCGCACTTAGAGGCGGTAGGACCGGTTGTTGAAGGTATTACACGTGCAAAAATTGATAATATTTTAGAGTCTGAACAAGAAGCATTACCGGTGATTATTCACGGAGATGCATCTGTATCAGGTCAAGGTGTAGTGTATGAAGTGGTGCAAATGGCACAGCTTAACGGCTACAAAACAGGAGGTACAATTCATATTGTGGTGAATAACCAAATTGGATTTACCACCAACTATATTGATGGTCGTTCTAGTACCTACAGTACAGATATTGGTAAGGTAACTTTATGTCCGGTATTTCATGTTAACGGTGATGATGTTGAAGCGGTAGTTCATGTAATGGATCTAGCGATGGAATTCCGTCAGCGTTACAAAAAGGATGTGTTTATTGACCTTTTAGGTTACCGTAAATACGGACATAACGAAGGTGATGAGCCTCGTTTTACACAGCCATTATTGTACAAGGCAATTGCTAAGCATTTAAATCCGAAAGAGATTTATGCTAAAAGACTTTTAGCCGAAGGCGTAATTACTCCAGAGAGAATTGCAGCAATTAAAGAAGAATCGGAAGTGTATTTCAATGCCGGCTTTGAAAAAGCAAAAAATGCGGAACATGCGCATATTACCGATTTCATGCACGAGTATTGGGAAAACTATCCAGCAGGTTCTAAAGCAGCGCTTTTAGAAGATGTAGATACATCGGTACCTGTAAAAGAAGTGGTTAGATTAGCGAAACAAATTTCTTCGTTACCTGCCGATAAAAAGATTTTTAGAAAAATCCAGAAATTATTCCAAGCCCGTTTAAAAATGGTGGAGGATGATAAGTTGGACTGGGCAATGGGTGAGCTTTTAGCTTATGCCTCTTTGTTAGCTAACAATCATAATGTTCGTTTAAGTGGACAAGATGTAGAGCGTGGAACATTCTCTCATCGTCACTCTGTAGTAACAGAAGAAGATTCAGAAAACAAATACATTCCATTAAATAATATTCAAAAGGACCAAGGTGAGTTTACGGTTTACAATTCATTCCTTTCTGAATATGCCGTACTAGGATTTGATTATGGGTATGCGATGGCATCTCCAAATACCTTGACTTTATGGGAAGCGCAGTTTGGTGATTTTGCCAATGGAGCACAAATCATTTTTGACCAGTTTTTAAGTGCAGCTGAAGACAAATGGAAAACCATGAACGGATTGGTTATTCTATTGCCTCACGGGTATGAAGGTCAAGGTGCAGAGCATTCAAGTGCTCGTATGGAACGTTTCTTACAATTAACGGCCGAAGGAAACTTTGCAGTAGCAAACGTGACCACTCCCGCTAATTACTTCCATTTATTGAGAAGACAAATGGTAAGAGAATTCCGTAAGCCATTAGTGGTGTTCACTCCAAAATCTTTATTGAGACATCCTTTATGTGTGTCTACTAAAGAAGAATTTGCAACTGGTGGATTCCAGGATGTAATTGCAGATACAGTGGATCCTAAAAAAGTAAAACGTGTGGTTTTCTTAAATGGTAAATTGTACTACGAATTACTACAAAAAAGACAAGAATTAGGAAGAGAAGATGTAGCTCTTGTTCGAATTGAGCAATTGTATCCATTAAACTTTACTAAAATTGATGCAATTTTGAAAAGCTACGAAGGTGCTGAACTAGTTTGGGCACAAGAGGAGCCAGAAAATATGGGTGCGTGGAGTTACATTTTAAGAAAAATGTATACCTACCAACCAAGAGTAATTGCTCGTAAGCCAAGTGGAAGTCCTGCTTCAGGTTCATCACAAGTGGCAGCCGAAAGACAAAAAAGAATTATAGACCAAGTATTCGAATAGTTATGAGTTTGGAAATGAAAATCCCAAGTCCGGGAGAATCGATCACAGAAGTGGAAATAGCCCAATGGCTAGTTGAAAGCGGAGATTACGTAGAAACGGACCAGATTATTGCCGAAATTGATTCGGATAAGGCTACGTTAGAATTACCAGCAGAAGCATCGGGTGTAATTACTTTGATTGCTGAAGATGGTGACGCAGTACAAGTAGGACAAGTAGTGTGTACTATTGATACCGATGCAGAGAAACCAGCTGATTTTGTTTCGGCTAGCGATGCAGCTCCAACGGCAGAAGAAGCGGCTCCGGCAGCAGCTCCTGCAGCGCCAAAAGCGGCAGCAGCACCAATGGCTGATGTGAAAGCAACACCATTGGCTAAAGAAGTAATGAAACAAAATTCTGTAAACCCTGGTAAAGTAAATGCTTCAGGATCTAACGGAAAAATTGTACGTGATGATGTAGATATGTACCTAACGGGTGGCGTAGATTCATCTACCATTTTCTCTCCAACCGGAGAAAGAAATGAAGAGCGTAAAAAAATGAGCATGCTTCGTAGAAAACTATCTAAGCGATTGGTTTCTGTGAAAAATGAAACGGCTATGCTAACTACTTTTAATGAAGTAGATATGAAGCCTATCATGGATTTACGTGCAAAATACAAGAAAGCATTTGGTGAACATCACGGAGTAAACCTTGGGTTTATGTCGTTTTTTACTAAAGCATGTGCGGAAGCATTGAGATTATACCCACTCGTGAATTCTATGATTGACGGTGATGATATGATTTCGTATGATTACGCAGATATCGCAATTGCTGTATCGGCTCCAAAAGGGTTAATGGTTCCTGTAATTAGAAATGCAGAAACAATGAGCTTAGCTGAAATTGAAGCAGAGGTGAAGCGTTTAGCATTGAAAGCCCGTGACGGAAAATTAAGCGTAGAAGAAATGACTGGAGGTACATTTACAATTACCAATGGTGGTGTATTTGGGTCTATGTTAAGTACGCCAATTATCAACCCTCCACAAAGTGCTATTTTAGGTATGCACAACATTGTTGAGCGTCCGGTAGCCGTTAACGGAGAAGTGGTTATTCGTCCAATTATGTACGTAGCTTTAAGTTACGATCACCGTGTAATTGACGGAAAGGATTCTGTAGGATTCTTGAAAACAGTAAAAGAAATGTTAGAAGATCCAACCAAATTAATTTTTGGTGGTAAAGAACCAGCCGAGGTTCTACTAGGACTGTAAACTAGCACTCACAATATTGAAAAAGCGATTCCATTTTGGGTCGCTTTTTTTATGGCTAAATTTGAGTTCTTATGACCTTTAATGAATCCGGATTTTCATTTCCCCCTTGGAGGAGGGGGTTAGGGGGATTGACTCTTCAAATGGGCTATATTTGGTGGTAATTATGCAAAATGGTACAGTAATTCAACAACAAAAATGGGTGGTTCAATAATTAGAAAACTGTTTGTTTTAGCCGTTTTGGAGGTTCCTTTTTTAGGGCAAGCGCAAAGTGTATTTAATAAGGCTTTTGACGAAGACGGGACAACTAATTCAACCCCCAATGCGATGGAGATAGGTGATTATTATTACTTCGTTCAGAAAAAAATTATAGAAACAATAAGGTGTTTTTGGAGGCTGTGAAGCTTAACCAACAAGTGATAGAGATAAGAAAGGATGAGATACTATCTCATTCGTCTTTAAATATTTTTTATGGTTTCTCGGGTTCTTTAAATGCGTATGATGCGCATGCTCAAATAAAGATATTTAATACCCTAGGTGTTTTGGTAGAAACTATTCCAGTAACGCAAAAAGATTTTGATGTAGAAGTAAACCTTACTCAAAAAGGCTTGTGTTTAGTTGCCTTGGTTTCTCAGGGTAGAGTAATTCAACAACAAAAATGGGTGGTTTGGTAAAAGGGGTCAACCTTTTGGCTGCCTTCGACTCCGCTCAGTCAACGCCCTTTGGAATTTTGTAAATTTTATTAAAGGTCATTGAGCGAAGTCGAAATGCCGGCTTCCCTAACTTATATTTGTTTCCATGAATTGGAAAGCAGCCGTACCCAACAGTATAACATTAGGAAACCTATTTTTTGGAGTGGTAGGAATTGTCCTCACTTTTGAAACCAATATGTTAGGTGCCGCCATTTGCATGGTGCTAGCGGCCGTACTAGATTTCTTTGATGGATTAGCAGCTCGGGCTTTAGGTGTGAGTGGTGAGTTAGGAAAACAATTAGATTCATTGGCTGATATGGTCACCTTTGGCGTGTTGCCGGGTATCATGCTATACCAGTTTATTACCATTGGTTTTGGCGAGTATTTTATGCCTCTTTCTGAGCGTCCGGTAATGCATGTAGCTATTGCGTTTTCCGGGTTTATTTACACTTTGTTTGCTGCTTTGCGCTTGGCTTTTTTCAATATTTCTACCAATCAGTCTGATACTTTTATTGGAGTTCCTTCTCCGGCAGCAGCATTGTTTGTAGCTTCTTTTGCACTAATTCTATCACAGCAGTACCAAATAAATATGTATTTCCCACTAGATGATGCCCAATTAGGGGCAATTGCACGATTGAACTATTGGTCGCCTTTTGATTTTCATCTAGTATACAATCTGTTCTATCCAGAATGGTATGTATTGATGGCGATTTTTTTAGCGGTAATGATGGTAGCTCCGGTACGAATGTTGAATTTCAAATTCAAAGAAATTAGTTGGGCGGGTAACAAACACCGTTACATCTTTCTTATTAGCGTAGGGGTATTGGTGCTAGCCACATTTGTTCCGTACTGGATTCGTATTCCGAATATGATCTTTTTAGATTATGTCGTTATTCCGCTAATCATATTATTCTATATGGTGTATAGCTTGGTATTTCATTTTACAATGAATCACGATAGTTAAGCTTGCATAGATTGCTTGTAAAAAACTTTTTTTTCTAATAAATATCTTCTCATCCAATTATGTTGTAGGTCTTTTGAAATTTTTGAAGCCTCCAACTCGTCAATTTCTAATATAATGGGATGTTCTTCTGTTTCGTATTTTTTAGGATTAAAGTTTAGGAAACTTTGTACTTTATAGCGGTCTATTCGAATTAAAGCATATTCACGTGATTCTGAATATAAAATGAAATCATCCGTTAGCACATAAAGTTTGGGTTGGTTAGAGAATATGGCGGGTGAATAAAAATATTTTACTTTCATGTTAGTTGTTTTTTAGGTTCTTTACAAAGTAACGCAATAATCCTACTTTCATTGCTAATGGTTTTCCATGATTTTTACTTCATGGAACTATGGATTGGCTATTTTTGAGCCAAATATCACATTATGCGCTATTGGAATTTATCTTTTTTCGGTTTAATTGTTTTCATTTTTTTTTCCTGTGAAGGGTTGCAAAAAGAACGAGTAGATGTATTCATTCATAACGGCACCATTTACACCGTTAATGAAACTTTTTCTAAGGAGGAGGCGATGGCGATAAAAGATGGAAAGATTGTAGCCATTGGACCGGAGCATGAAATCATGAATAAATACCAAAGTGATGAGGTGTTTAACGCTAAAAAACAGTTCATTTACCCGGGTTTTATGGATGGCCATTGTCATTATTTAGGTTACGGATTGAGTTTGCAAACCGTTAATTTGGTAGGAACAAAATCTTGGGATGAATGTGTAGAAAAAACACAGCAATTTGCAATAACTCACACTGAGGGTTGGATTACTGGAAGAGGTTGGGATCAAAATGATTGGGGAGCCAAAAACTATCCCTCCAATGAAAGGTTAAATGAATTGTTTCCGGATCGTCCGGTATTATTACGAAGAATTGACGGGCATGGAGCTATTGCTAACGCTAAAG
The DNA here is from genome assembly GCA_913057875.1 of uncultured Flavobacteriales bacterium. Classification (GTDB taxonomy): domain Bacteria; phylum Bacteroidota; class Bacteroidia; order Flavobacteriales_G; family Salibacteraceae; genus CAJXZP01. Next base: position 8,268 of record CAJXPI010000002.1, on the reverse strand, counting down.
CTTTAGCGTTAGCGGGTGTCACCAATGAAACCGTTATAGAAGGAGGTCAAATTTTGGTTTCTAAAGGAATTTTAACGGGAGTTTTGGTTGATAATGCGGTGGATCTGGTATTGAAAATGGTACCAGAGCCCAATTTACATGCAAAAGCGAATGCATTACTTGATGCTGAGAAAAATTGTTTTGCCGTGGGTTTAACAACGGTTACCGAGGCAGGATTAGATAAAGATGAAATACTACTCATTCAAAAATTACAGAAAGATTCGTTATTACAGATGAACGTTTATGCGATGATTTCCAATACTCCAGAAAACTTAGATTACTTTATTCCTAAGGGAATTATTCAAGATCCGAAATTAACGGTGCGTTCGGTGAAAGTGTATGCAGATGGCGCTTTAGGTTCCAGAGGGGCAGCTTTGGTAGATCCCTATTCGGATGATGAACATAACCATGGAATGTTAATCACCCCGATTAATGAAATGCGCGATTTAGCCATTCAATTAAATGAAGCTGGATTTCAAATGAACACGCATTGTATTGGTGATTCTGCAAATCGAGTATTGCTTCAAATTTATGCAGATGCCTTGCAGGGTGTGAATGATAAAAGGTGGCGTATTGAACACGCGCAGGTGGTTCAGCCAGAAGATTTAGAATATTACCGTAACTTTACTATTATTCCATCCGTACAACCCACTCATGCTACCTCAGATATGTATTGGGCCGAAGATAGATTAGGTAAAGAGCGGATTAAATCAGCTTATGCGTATAAAGAGTTGCTAAAGCAAAATTATATCATCGCTCTAGGTACAGATTTCCCAATTGAGGGCATCTCTCCATTAAACACTTTTTATTCGGCTGTTTTCAGGACCGATCATACCGGGTATCCGGAAGGTGGGTTTAATTCAGAAAACGCCTTAACTCCTGAAGAGGCTTTAAAGGGAATGACTATTTGGACTGCGCTAGCCAATTTTGAGGAAAATGAAAAGGGTAGTTTGGAAGTAGGAAAAAAAGCAAACGTTACTATTTTGAATACGGATTTGATGACTGTTCGTCCCGAAAATTTTGATAAAACGGAAGTGGTAGCTACCGTGGTAGATGGGCAAATAGTATTTAGAAAATAAAGTAGTTTTTACTACGTTTGCTATTCGAATGAAAAAGGGACTGTTTTTGATATTTTTTATGGGGCTTTCATGCTTAGGGAATGCGCAAAAGCTCTTTATGCCCGATTTCTCAAAATTCTCTTCTGAGAGTATGCAAGCAGCTTTTCCTAAAGACAATGTCTCTTTTATGAATAGTGATGAGCAAAAACTTGTTTTTTATATGAATTTGTTGCGTTTAGATCCGCAATTGTTCATGGATGAAATAGTCAAGCCTTATGTGGCCTTTAATGAATTGAATGTAAATAATTATGTGAAATCATTGTATAAAGATCTTTCTAAGGCGCCTCCAACCAGTCCATTCTTTATGCGTGAAGATCTGTATAAAATGGCAGAGTCTCATTTAGAGGACATTGGTAAAAAAGGACTTACCGGACATGTTGGGTCAAATGGAAAGACTTTTGCGAAAAGGGCAGCCCCAATGTTAGAAAAATATGAAACCGTATCTGAAAATGTAGGACTAGGGTTTTATTCTCCTTTAGATAATCTTATTGGACTCTTGATTGATGATGGGGTAAAAGATCTAGGGCATAGAAAAGCCATTTTATCTCCCAATTACAATTGCGTAGGTGTAGCTATTGGAAAACATAAAGAGTTTGTTTATGGATGTGTTATGGACTTTGGGTATTTAGCCAACTAAATATCCTACAATTTCAAATTCGCTGGAGTCTTCAATTTTTCCAAATCTTCAAAAGCTTGATTTAACTCTATTTTGAAACGGTCAACAATGGTTTTGATAGGTTCAACTTCTTCAACTAATGCAGATGATTTTCCGGCAATCCACAAAGTTTTGTAGTTTCCAGGTTTAATGGATTTTTCCAATTTCTTCATTCCAGAAACTTGGATCCACATCTTAAAATATTTCTTAGTCATGCTGTTATTAGACAACATGCGTTCCATGAAATTTTGTTTGTTTCCAATTTTCTTAGCATAAGCAGTGTTTATTACGGTGGCCCAAGATCCAGATATTTTGTTGGACATCACAATATCTTCCATATCGGCATCCACAATGGCTTTTTTGTAGCCCTCATTCACCGTACATTCTTCGGTAGCAATAAATGCAGTACCTACAGAAACAGCTTCAGCACCTAAGGCAAGCATACTCGCCATACCCCATCCATCAGCAACGCCTCCAGCCGCAATTACCGGGATATCAAATTTGTTTTTCAGTTTTCTTACCAAGATTTGAAGCGGGTTTGGTCCGGAGTGGCCTCCTGCTCCTTGACCTACAGCAATAAAACCATCACATCCTAAATTATACACTTTTTGAGCATGTTCCATATTGACCACGTCACAAAAAACTTTGCCGCCATAAGCGTGGACTTTCTCAATCACCTTCTTCGGGTTACCTAAGGATGTGATGAAGAATGGCACTTTATGATCAATGCAAATTTCAAGGTGTTTTTCAAAATAAGGGTTGCTTCTTTGTGCAATAAGGTTGACACCAAATGACCCGGGTTTGCCCTCTTGATAGGTATGTAGATTCTTAATGGTTTGAACTAATTCCTCTTTGGTACGGTAATTTAAAGTAGGAAATGTAGCCATAAGCCCTTCGTCAATTCCAGCCTTCATCATGGCTTCATTTGAAACTAAAAACATGGGAGCCATGATCATAGGGAATTCAATATTCAACATTTTATTGATGGGAGTGGTAATATTCATAACTGTAAATTTTTACGTAAAATCAGAAATAAAAACCTTGTTAAATCAAGGCACATCTTCCAAAATAGTTCTTCAAATTTACCTATTTTAGTGACCTACATTTAATTTTAAACAGAAAAATATGTCCATAGAGTTAAAAAGACTATTCGATCTACCTTATTACCAATTAGAGAAATACCCACTTGAGCGAAGTTTTTCTTCAAAAGTTAATGGAAAGTGGGTGAGTATTTCTACCCAGCAATTGGTAGATCAGGCCAACGAAGTGAGTAAGGGTCTTTTAGCTATGGGAATCAAGCCGGGTGATAAAATTGGTTTGATTTCAAATAATCGCTACGAATGGCATATCATGGATATCGGAATTCTTCAAATTGGAGCAATAAATGTACCTGTTTATCCTACGATTTCTGCGGATGATTACGATTACATTTTCAATCACGCTGAATTGAAAACGGTGGTGGTATCAAGTACAGAAATTTTAGACAAAGTAAATAGTATTAAATTGAATGTGCCTTCACTAATTGATGTTTTTACCTTCGAGAAAATAGAAGGCGAAAAACATTGGTCAGAGATAAAATTAAAGGGTGTAGATATTGAAATTTCGCAGGTAAACGACTTGATGAAGGAAGTCAAAACTGATGATATGGCATCCATTATTTATACGTCTGGAACGACTGGAAGGCCTAAAGGAGTAATGTTGTCTCATTCAAATATTATGTCCAATGTAGTGGCAAGTGGCATGAGGTTTCCGGCAAAGTATGGGCAAAAGGCCATTTCTTTTTTACCCATATGTCATATTTACGAAAGGTCATTAACCTATTTGTACATGAAAGAAGGAACCAGTGTGTTTTTTGCTGAAAGTATGGAAACAATTGGGGAAAATATTAAGGAAGTGAAGCCCGAAGTTTTTTCTGCTGTACCTAGGCTTTTGGAAAAGGTTTTTGATAAGATTATAGCTAAGGGGCAAGAACAAACTGGCGTTAAAAAAATGTTGTTTTTCTGGGCCGTTGAATTGGGTGAAAAATGGGAGCCGAACGGTGAAAATGGATTCTTTTACGAGTGGAAACTTGGAATTGCTAATAAAATCATATTCAGTAAATGGCGTGAGGCTCTTGGTGGAAAAGTAATTGCAATAGCCTCAGGTAGCGCTTCGTTACAACCCAGATTAGCCCGAGTGTTTAATGCAGCACAAATTCCCATTTTTGAAGGATATGGGTTAACCGAAACTTCTCCAGTAATTTCAGTAAATGAACTGGACAATGAAGGATTAATGATTGGTACCGTGGGTAGAGTTATTGATAAGGTTCAGGTTAAATTTGGAGGTGATGGTGAAATTTTAGCCAAGGGCCCAAATGTTATGATGGGGTATTACAAGGACCCTGAAAAAACAGCGGAAGTTTTAACTGAGGATGGTTGGTTTCATACGGGTGATATAGGTAAGATGGTGGGTAAAACCAATGACTTTCTAAAAATTACTGATCGTAAAAAGGAAATGTTCAAAACATCTGGAGGTAAATATGTAGCTCCTCAGATTATTGAGAATATGTTAAAGGAGTCACGCTTTATTGAACAAGCCATGGTGATTGGTGAAAATCGTAAACACCCTGCTGTATTAGTGGTCCCAGCTTTTGAATTTATTTACGAATGGGCAAAGCGTCATGATGAAACTGCATCTACTCCAGAACAGGTGGTTGCTAGCCAAAAAATTAAGGATCGAGTTTGGAAAGATGTTTCCAAAATTACAGAGAATTTGGGTAGTTGGGAAATTCCGAAAAAAATGGAATTATGCTCAGATGTGTGGGCGATTGAAAATGATGAATTAACCCCTACTTTGAAATTGAAAAGAAAGGTGATTTTGGAGAAACACCAAGAAGAAATAAACCGAATTTATGGCTAATAACGGGAAGTATAATTCGTTAAAGGAATTTTACCCGTATTATTTGACGGAGCACAAAAATGTTACCTGCAGAAAATTACACTTCTTTGGTACCTTTTTGCTTTTTGTTTTATTGGGAGTAAGCCTAATCTTCGCGGATTATTCCTTGTTATGGTTCTTACCAGTGGTATGCTATGGATTTGCATGGGCGGGTCATTTCTTTTTTGAGAAAAATAAACCGGCTACTTTTCAATATCCATTTTACTCTTTGGCCTCAGATTTTATTATGTTCTGGCATTTATTGACCGGAAAAGAGAAATTTAGAAATTAGAATGATTTACGAATACGAAGGGTACATTCCTGTAATTCACGAAACGGCATTTATTCACCCAACGGCTTCTATTATAGGAAATGTGGTTATTGGGCCACATGTTTTTGTAGGTTCTGGGGCAGCTATTCGGGGAGATATTGGAAAAGTAGTCATTGAGAAAGGGTGTAACGTGCAAGAAAACTGCATTGTGCATATGTTTCCAGGAAAAACGGTTACCCTTCAAGAAATGGCCCATATTGGGCACGGGGCTATTGTGCACGGGGCAAACATTGGTCGAAACACCCTAATTGGTATGAATGCCGTAGTGATGGACGATGCCAAGGTAGGAGATGAGTGTGTAATTGGCGCTTTATGCTTTGTGCCAGCGGGTAAGGAAATCCCCAATAGAAGTGTGGGAGTAGGTAATCCGGTAAAGATTGTAAAAGAAGTTTCTGACCAAATGTTAGGCTGGAAAACAGATGGTACTTTGTTGTATCAAAAATTAGCGGCAAGCAGTCATGAAACTTTAAAGGAGGTAAAACCGTTAAGAGAGGTGCCCCAAGATAGAAAAGATCAAGACAATGTTTTTAAACCTTGGAATGAAACGAAAGACTAAACAATGCTATTAGACAATAAAACACCTATCATTTATTCCTTGGGTAAAATCAAGCTGGAATTAATTGTAGTCACTATTTATGCGGTTTCAATTGTAATTTTGCACGATGTGGTTCACCTCGGGCATATGTCCATTCCGCTTGGAATACCTGCGCTTTTGGGTACTGCCATTTCTTTGATTCTGGGTTTTAGAATATCTCAATCTTATGATCGTTGGTGGGAGGCACGTAAAATTTGGGGGGCCATCGTTAATGATTCTCGTACGTTGGTGCGTCAGGTAATGACATTTGTGAACTCTGACAATCCGAAGAAGGATTTTGCTATTCATGAAAAGTTTGCCAATGCGCAAATTGGGTTTTGTTTCGCTCTGGGTAAATCTTTACGTGGGCTCGATCCATTGTCAAAAATTCGGGATAATTTTAACGAAGAAGATTTTATGGTGATCGCAAAAGAAAGCAATGTGCCAAACGCCATTTTAAAATTGCACGGAATGCGACTTAAAGAGTTGATAAAAGAGGAAGTTGTTAATGGGTTTGATGTGATTCAAATAGATGGCACTATTTCAAGACTAACTGATCATATGGGTAAAGCGGAAAGAATTAAATCTACCATTTTTCCGGTAACATATACGGTGTTAGTGGAGTTCTTACTGTACTTGTTTGTCATGTTGCTTCCTTTGGGGTTAACGGATTATTTTGGGTATTTAGTTGCTCCATTGTTAATTTTGATAAGTATTCCATTTTTTTTGTTAGAGAAAACGGCAATTAATCTTCAAAATCCCTTTAACAATAACAAAACCGACACTCCGGTATTGACCATTGCCAATGCCATTGAAATGAACCTAAATCAAATGTTAGGTAAGGATTTCAAAAAGAAGGAGAAGAATGAAGAGGACGGGAAGTTTTTTGTCATGTAGTATTACGAAATACTACCCCAATTGGGGTGCTTTTTAGCGTAGCTGATGAAGCTTTTTCGTAGCAACGCATTTTCGGGTAACGTTAAATTTGGGTCTTGCGTCAAAAGCATTTGAGCCGCTTCTCTGGCCACTTTTAATACTTTTCCATCGGTAGCTAAATTGGCAATGTTGAAATCCAGTACCCCACTTTGCTGCGTACCCATAATATTTCCAGGTCCGCGTAAGTTTAAGTCTGCTTCCGCTACTTCAAATCCATCATTGGTGCGCACCATGGTTTCAATACGCGTACGGCCATCAGAGGTAAGCTTGTAATCGGTAATCAATACGCAATAAGATTGTTCTCCACCTCGTCCAACCCGTCCACGAAGTTGGTGTAATTGTGCAAGTCCAAATTTCTCAGCACTTTCAATAATCATTACCGAAGCATTGGGGACATTCACCCCAACTTCAATCACGGTAGTGGCAACCATAATATGCGTTTCTCCGCGCACAAAACGTTGCATTTCCATTTCTTTGTCGGCTGGTTTTAGCTTGCCATGAACCACAGATACCTGAAACTCTGGGGTAGGAAACTCTCTTGAAATAGATTCAAAACCGTCCATTAAATCTTTGTACTGGAAATGCTCCGATTCTTCAATCAACGGGTATACCACGTAAATTTGCCTGCCCTTGGCTATTTCTTTTCGCATGAAACCAAAAATTCCAAGTCGATGGGCATCATACTTGTGAATGGTTTGAATAGGCTTTCTGCCTGGTGGGAGTTCATCAATTACACTCACCTCTAAATCACCATAAAAACTCATAGCTAGAGTTCTGGGTATGGGTGTGGCCGACATTACCAAAATATGGGGAGGAACTTTGCTTTTGGCCCACATGCGAGAGCGCTGAGCGACACCAAAACGGTGTTGCTCATCAATAACCACCAAACCTAATTTTTTGAACTTTACTCTGTCTTCCAGTAAGGCATGGGTTCCTACAATAATCGAGATTTCTCCAGCCTCTAAAGCGGCTAAACGTTCTTTTCGTTCTTTGGTTTTAGCCGATCCGGTAAGAATTGTGGTTTTGAGACCAATTTGATCCAGTAATTCGGAAACGCCAATAAAATGCTGTTGCGCTAAAATTTCAGTAGGAGCCATCAAAGCAGCCTGATAACCATTGTCAATAGCTAAAAGCATGGCTAAGACAGATACAATTGTTTTTCCACTACCCACATCACCTTGTAAAAGACGGTTCATTTGCTGACCGCTTTTCACGTCATTTCTTATTTCCTTAACCACTCTTTTTTGAGCGCCCGTTAATTCAAACGGCAATGCCTTTGAGTAGAATTCATTGAACTTTTCACCCACCCGATTAAAGACCAATCCACCGCGTTCTGTGTTTCGATGGTTTTTAAATCGAAGAATTTGCATTTGCATAAAAAACAATTCTTCAAATTTTAAACGGTATCGAGCTAACTTTAATTTATCGGGAGTACTTGGAAAATGGACTTCAAAAAAGGCCAAATGCCTAGGCATTAATTGCCAAGTTTCTAAAATGTGCGGAGATAATATTTCCGGTAGATTAATGGAAATTTGTTGCGTTAGTGCATATACCAATTTCTCGATAGCCTTGGTATGCAGGTTAGCCGAGTTTAATTTTTCAGTGCTATGGTAAATAGGTTGCAATTCCCTTCCATTAGTAACCTTAGCACCTGTCTCTTATACACATCTGACGCTGCCGACGATCTACTCTGTGTAGA
>CAJXPI010000001.1 GCA_913057875.1 uncultured Flavobacteriales bacterium | reverse complement strand
CAGCGTCAGATGTGTATAAGAGACAGGTCACTATACTTTAGACCTTTAAATATTGGTCCAACCTTTTTAAATTTTTAATCAAAATCCATAAAAAACCTATTCTCTGGATAGTTTTGGCTGCACTAAACACAACATTTTTTCTTTCAACGTCAAATCTAAACGACATGAAATCACCATTACACCTACTTATATGGGGATTGTTTTTATCAATGGCAACCTCTTCTGTGGCCCAGACCACTTTAATAAGCGAAAACTTTTCTTCGGGATCGCTTCCTGCAGGTTGGAGCAATACTTCAAACATTGGAGGTTCTCAAACTTGGCTATTTGACGACCCAGATGGAAGAAATATTTCTGCAGGTAACTTTAGTGGAGAGTATGCTATTCTAGACAGTGACTACTACGGAAACAGGAATTCACAAGATGCCACATTGACTTCTAGTTCATTTAATGCTAGCGGATTCACTACCATTAATTTGCTATTTGACTCTCAATACAGAGAATATTCTGGATCTGAAACGTGTAAAGTAGAAGTATATAACGGCTCCTCTTGGCTTCAAGTAGCTGATCACACTTCATTAATAACAGATAATTACCCCGGCTCCACCTTAATTAATATTGACATTACCTCTGAAGCTGGAGGTTCAGCAAATGCGAAAGTTCGATTTACCTTTACCGGAAATTACGATTGGTGGTGGGCTATTGATAATTTAGAAATAAAAGGATCTGGATCTGGCAGCTCAGGAGGCGTTTCTGCTTCAACCAGTCCTGGTGGAATTTCAACAGGTTCTTTGGCGCTATGGTTAGATGCCAACCATTTAAATTACTCAAATAATGATAAAGTAACCACCTGGAGTGATTTATCTTCTGAAGCCAACAACGCTATTGCAGCCAACAACGATGCTCCGACCTACAAGACCAACCAAATGAATGGTTATCCGGTGGTAGACTTTACTAAAAGCTCTAAGGACCATCTAGAAGTAAGTAACGATAATTCCCTAAACCCAGATAAAATTTCAATCATTGTTGTGGGTAAATATACCTCCTCATCTGACTCTTGGGCTCCCTTCGTAATAAAATGTTCCGACTGGGATTGGGATGATGGTTATGGAATAGCAAGAAACAATTCGAATAACTCATTTTTAGGGTATGTAAACAACTATTCTAGCAATCGTGTTTCCGCATCTCTATCCACCAATTCGGATAACATCATTACTATGGTATACGATAAGAACAAGGTACAAACCTATTATAATGGAACCTCAAAAGGAACGGATAGTTATTCTTCAAATATTAACAACTCTTCGAATGACTTAATAATTGGAGCTTCCCCGAACACATCTGGTACAGGAACAAGAAATTATTTGGATGGAGAAATTGCGGAAGTTATTCTAGTAAAAGAGGATATAACTGATGTAGAAAGAATCATTCTTCATAACTATTTGGCTGCAAAATATGGAATTAGCCTTTCCAGCTCTGAGGATTACTATTCTCAGGATAATAGTGGTAATGGAAACTTTGACCACAACGTTTCTGGTATAGGTAAAGCGTCTGATGGATCTTCGATTACTGTAGCAAAAGGTACTGGTATCGTTACCATAGAAGCTGAAACGTCATTAAGTAATAATGACTATTTATTCTGGGGTGAAAACCAAATAGCATCCGATTATTCTTTTAGTACCGATTCCGATTACATGGAAAGGTTAAGCAGCATTTGGCGTGTAAGTACTAATAATACTCCTGGTGCGGTAACCATAGCATTTGATTCAGCTTCCTTAAATTTATCAGGAATGACGTCTTGTGCGGAGTTGAAATTAGCCATTGCCAACTCCTCTTCGTTTTCTGGAAAAACCACCTATTCTTTGACATATGAAAACGGGCAATATATTGCTGAAAATGTTTCCTTCAATAACGGAGACTACTTTTCTTTAGAGTACCAAGATGTAATTGCCATCGACCAAAACGGATTTACTGGAGGAAGCGGAACTAACAATGCTCCAGGAACGGGAGATGAATGTTACAAGTTATTAATTACAAGTACCGCTAATCTAAACTTTAATATTACCGAAAATGCCAATGTTAGAGAAATGGAAGTGCAGGCAGGAGGCAAGGTATCCATTGCAACTAATAAGTTTTTGGTAGTGACAGGAAATATCGTTAACAATGGAACTATTTCCGTAGATGAAAATGGTTCTTTAGTACAAAAAACAACCGGAACCGATTCTAATTATGGATCTGGAACATATGAGATTACCCGAAGCGGAAACACCAACTCTTACATCTATAACATTTGGTCGTCACCCATTTCAAGTGCACAGTTAACAACAATTTTTAATGACGCCAACCCATGTGATATGTGGGCCTTTGAAAAAGCAACACAATCCTGGAAATATGATTTCTCTACCGGTTACTCAACCACGTGTTATGGTAACTCGGTTACCTTCCACCCTCCCAATTTGCTTTCAGGAGGTGATGGGGTAATGGATGTAACCAGAGGTTATTTTATTCCTGGAAACTTAGCATCTGCGCGCGTATATTCAGGTACCGTAAATAACGGGGATTACACCACTTCAATTGTGGCCACTGCACTTGGAAACCCAGGTGGAACGAGTTGGGCAGATGATGACTGGAACTTAGTAGGTAATCCATACCCGTCAGGACTAAGTGCTGATTCCTTTTGGTATGAAAACGCAATTCTAAATCAAAGAATTACAGATGCCCTTTATTTCTGGGATGAAGCAGATACTAATGGAGGATATAATTCTACCGCTGATTATGCATCTTGGAACCTAAGTGGAGGGGTAGAATCAGGAAACTCAAACCAACAACCACTAGGAAATATAGCAAGTGGACAGGGGTTTTGGGTGGTAGCGAAAAATAACGAATCGCTAAAATTCACTAACAGCATGCGTGTAACTTCTAATAACCAGTTCTTCAAACGTGAAGAAAACGACCAACACAATGCTTGGTTTAGGTTTACTTCGCCATCTGGGTACAAAAACAATATTCTAGTTGGATATAATAGCCAATCTACAGATGGAATTGATGACGGTTATGATGCGCATAAATTAGTAGGTAACGCACATGTTCGTTTTGCCTCACTTATTAGCCAAGATGAATTTGTCATTCAATCCATGGCCAAATTAGAGCTGGCTGAAACCAAAATAGTGCCATTAGTAGTCTTTACAGATGAGTCAGGGATGCATACTTTTTCCAATTACCAAAGACAATTAATGTCCCACTCTGTGAAAATCTATCTGGTTGACCACGTGGAAGGAGTTCGGTTTGATCTTTCAACTGGTGACTACTCCATAAATCTTGTAGCCAATACCACTTACGACACTAGGTTTCAATTGGAATTTGAAAATACAATAACTGCAACGAATGACGGTTCAGGATCTAAAGACCTAGGAGGAACATCAAACACAGACTCTTCTAACACGACAACAAACGTGCGTGAAAACCTAAAATCAAAAGGGTTTAGTTTCGTTCAAAAATCTAATGTCCTAGAAATAATGCATTCTGATGGCTTTTCTGGCAAATTGAGAATACTGGATATCACTGGAAAAGAAGTATGGTCAAAAAGAGGCATTGAAAATGCCCAATCCATTCGCATTGCCACTCATGCAATATCAAGTGGTATTTATCTAATTTCAATTTCAAATGGGAACCAAACTTTTTTCACCAAAAAATTTGTTCAACCCTAATAATTACCTCACTTTAAAAAGGAGTTTCAAAATTTGAAACTCCTTTTTTTCAAATGATGTGTAATTCATGTAGATAAATTCAGAACTTGAATTTTGGAAGGATCCTACGTTATCCCATTAATCCTAGTGCTTTTCTAATGCCACTCCCATCTAAAAAAAGCTTGGATTTGGTAATGAAAAACTATGGCCAGGCCTAGGCATCTCTTCGAAGGTTAAACAGCCATTAATATACCTTTAACTATTTTCTATTTAGGTTCTCAAAATCAATTACCTAATCCCAAAATGACTCTTATTTCCAAAAATGGGAAATAACTACATAAGACAAAAACATCAAATACCTAGAAAACAGAAAGTTAACTCATGGCTTGTAATTTGTTTTCCATATTCGAAATCAAATTCACCATGAGAACAAATAGAAATAAACAAAGCGCTATTGATGACATAATTCAATTTCTAACCTTGCTTTTACTTCTAATCCCATTTATTAGTATTGCACAAACAGGTCCTGGCGGAATACAAAGTAGTGTCAGTAATCGCTTTCATTTTGAACCAGGTAGTTTGACCCTTATTAACAATGGGGCTAGCCTATCATTATGGGATAACATTGGAGGTAACGTTATAAATGCGACACAAACTTCCGCCACCAAACAACCTCAGGTATTACATTCAACTCAAAATTTAATAAATGGAAACCCTGTTGTTCAATTCGATGGAGTTGACGACCTACTTGAAATCACCAGCAATTCAGACATCAATTTGGGTAATAGCTACTCTAAATCCTTTGCTGTAGTATTAAAAACAGGAATTGACTGTAACTCTCGGCAAGTAGTTTATGAAGAAGGGGGTAAAGCACGTGGGCTAAACATCTATATTAGTGGCAACAAAATTTACGTTGGCGGATGGAATGTGACAAATGATGGGCAGGCATCGCCATGGGGCTTTGGTTCCGTTTCTGCGAATGTAAATAGTAACACGACCTACATCCTATCCATTATCATGAATGGAAATGTAAACAAAACAGGAAGCATTAAGGTATTTATTAACGGAAATCACATCGGTGATATTTCAAGTGTAGGCCTATTATATCAACACATTGGATTAATTGGCTTAGGCGCAAGTAATAACGGAACCTATTTTGAAAATGGTCCATCAACCGGTCATGGGCAATATTATTGTGGTGACATCGCTGAGTTTATCCATTTCAATACCCACATTTCAGAAGTAGAACGAATTATATTAGAAAACCATTTGGCAGCAAAGTATGGTTGTACGCTCATAAATAATGATTTTTATACTCGAGATAATGCCAATTTAGGAGATTTTGACTTTCACGTTACCGGCATTGGAAAATTCAGTGATGGCTCGGAGCACAAGGAATCACGTGGTTCAGGAATTGTTACCATATCTCATCCCTCTCCGTTGCAAAACGATAAATATTTGTTCTGGGGTCAGAAACAAAAAAACTCAAATTATTCCTTTTTAACTTCTGACCTATTCACAGAGAAGCTTAACATGTTATGGAGAGTAAGTAAAAGAAACAATCTTGGAACAATCACCTTATCTGTTCCCGCATCTGAGTTAGACCTAACCCAAAAACCATCCTGTACAGCATTAAACTTAATTGTAAGCAGTGATTCCTCATTTTCAACTAAAGTAACCTACCCTTTATCTTTATCTTCAGGAATCTACACTGCAAGCAATATAAGTCTAAATGACGGTGACTATTTTACATTTGAATACATTAGCGAAATCGTTATTTCAGGAACTACTAACTATAATGGAAGTGGAATAAATAACGCGCCATCAATTAACGATGCTTGCTATTCATTAAGAGTAACGAGTAACACCATTGCCCAACTTAATGAAGACGCAAATGTAAAGGCTGTGCAAATTGATTCTTCCGCTGAACTATCATTAACAACCTCGCATTTTCTATGCATTAAAAATGAAATCATAAATAACGGCATCATCAACGTAGAGGAACATTCCTCCTTAATTCAACAACATGTTGGACTAAATACAAATTCTGGTTCTGGTTATTATTCCATTGCACGGACAGGAAATAACTTTAACCACATATACAATATTTGGTCCTCTCCTGTTTCTAATGCGAACATTACCACGGTATTCAATAGTACTAACCCTTGTGATATTTTTTGTTTCGACAACATAAATCAGACATGGTCCTATGATTACAGCCCTGGCTTTAGCACTACTTGCAATGGTTCAAGCGTCACATTTTCTTCCAACAACGTTATTTCCGGGGGAGATGGTGTAATGGATATAGGAGTAGGTTACTTTATTACTGGAAACAATTCTCCACAACGTACTTTTATTGGCGCCACAAATAATGGAGATTATGAATCATATGTACATACCACCAATTTAGGTAACCCCGGAGGAACTGATTGGGCAGATGATGACTGGAACCTATTAGGAAATCCCTACCCCTCAGGGCTAAGCGCGGATTCTTTTTGGAAAGAAAATGCAATCTTAAATCAAAGAATTACGGATGCATTATACTTCTGGGATGAAGCCGACTCTTCAGGGGGTTATAACCAACATTCTGATTATGCTTCTTGGAACTTAAGCGGAGGAGTAGAGTCCGGAAACTCCAATAAACAACCTCTAGGCAACATTGCTAGCGGTCAAGGATTCTGGGTTGTTGCTAAAAACAACAGCCACGTAAAATTTTCAAATGCGATGCGTGTATCTGCAAACAATCAGTTTTTTAAAAGAACAAAAGACCAGCAGCATAATGCTTGGTTTAGATTCACCTCCCCTTCTGGATATAAAAACAATATCCTAGTAGGTTACAATAGTCATTCTACAGATGGCATTGATGATGGCTATGATGCTCATAAACTAGTAGGTAACGGACACGTACGTTTTGCATCAATTATAAACCAAGATGAATTTGTCATTCAATCTATGGCTAAACTTGAAGTAGCAGAATCGAAAATTATTCCTTTAGTAGTTTTTACGGATGAATTAGGTGTTCATAGCTTCTCAAATTACCAAAAACAATTCATGCCAAATGCTATAAAAATTTATTTAGTGGATTTGGTAAATGGTACCAAGCATGATCTCTCTAATGGAGAATACACGGTAAACCTTTTGGCAAATACGACTTACGACAACAGGTTCCAATTGGAGTTTCAAAACACCATCACCGTTAACAATAATGGAAGTGGATCGAAAGACTTAGGAAACCCATCGAACACCGACTCTTCAAATACAACAACCACATTACCTGAAACTTTAAAATCAAATGGGTTTAACTTATTTCAATTTTCAAATGCTTTAGAACTCACCAATTCTAATGGTTTTTCTGGCAACTTGCAAATACTAGATATCACAGGTAAAGAAGTGTGGTTAAAAAGAAACATTGAAAACTCGGTTTCGGAATTCATTTCAATTCAACAGCTCACTGGAGGAACATATATTCTTTTAATAACGCAAAATAATGCTAAAGTAATTACCCAAAAGTTTATTGTCCCCTAATAAAAAAGACATCCGTTAAAGAGGCGCATTGAGGCGCCTCTTTAAGTTCTGGAAATTAAGAAATCGAACTATTATTTTTATCCAATTCAAAAATGTCAAACCGTATTACTTTCTAATTTAATTCTTAATTAAAAACCCAATAATTTTAACTATTAATCCACTAAAACATCCTGCATAAAACAGGTTTTCAAAGTTTTTCAATATAGCGGAATTGTTTTACCGATTATTTTCCTCTCCCTAGTTTCGTCTTCGATAAAAGGTACCATTACCTCTTTTCACTACACTAAAAAACTACAAAATGCGAAAAATATTCCACACACTATTTTTCATTTTAATCACGGGGTTCCCAGCTTTTGCTCAAACCGTTGTGCTAAATGAAAATTTCTCTGGGGGTCTTCCTACCGGATGGTCCAACACCGCTAACGCCAGCGGCAACACCTCCATCTGGTCTTTTAACAACCCCGGGAATAGAACTTTTTCCAGTCCAATTAGTGGTTCGTTTATGATCCTTGATAGTGATGAATTAGGATCTGGGAACACTCAAAACACAACCGTTTCCAGTACATCTTTTGACGCTTCAAGCTATGCCAGCCTTCAGCTATCTTTTGATCACCAATACCGTGAATATATATCTGGCGAATCTTGTGAAGTAGAAGTATACAATGGATCCTCTTGGGTCTCTGTTTTTTTATGGGAAAATGGAGATGGTAACTACCCAGCCATTGCCAGTGAATCAATTGACATTACCACAGCTATTTCAGGAGCTAGCAATGCGCAAATACGATTTACATTTATAGCTACTTGGGGTTACTGGTGGGCGGTTGACAATGTAAAAATTGAAGGAACCGCTCCGGTAGCAACTGTTTATCCATTAGGTCCCGGTGGCGTAGGCTCTACAGATGCGAGTTCAAAATTAGTTGCCTGGTATACTCCAGAATCAGTAAGAAACAGTTCTAACACCTTGCCTACCGATGGTCAAACCGTAAGCAAATGGCTAGACGTTTCTGGTAATGGAAACGACTTAACAAATTCGGGCAATGTGACTTATCAATCTGGTTCATCTGATTTAATTAATGGACACGCAAAAATAACAGCAACTACCCTGAACCGACAATTCAGAACTTCCTCCAATGTAAGCGGAAACACCATTATAGTAGTAAATAATCCTGGATCAGGGAATTCATTTGAGGCTGTTGCAGGATTTAATGGAGACAAAGGAATTAGACGACCTAGTAGCGGAAATTCAACCTACTGGCAAGCACCTGGAAGTGGCGGAGGAACAAACAACGACACGTGGTCCACTACCACAGGTAAATCATATGTTAACGGATCAACAAGTACCAGTTATTCGCATAGTGACCAATTACACTTTGTTTCACAAGAAAGACCGTCTAATTATACAAGTACATTTTATATAGGAGGTTATTACCCGGGTCGCTATTTCACGGGTGAAGTGGCTGAAGTTATGGTATTTAACAGCGCCTTAACTACCATTGAAAAAATAATTATTGACAACTATTTATCCGCCAAATACGGAATTACATTAGCCAGTAATGATATCTTCACTCAAGATAATTCAGGAAATGGAAACTTTGATTATCATGTTTCTGGTATTGGAATGAATGCAGATGGGTCCTCTTTAAGCAGTTCGCAGGGGACAGGAATTATTAAAATTGGTAATCCTGCTCATCTGGCGGCTAATGAGTATCTTTTGTGGGGAGAAAATCAGGACACGGATAATCATAACTTTTCTACAGCTTCAGATTATATGGAGAGACAAAATTCTACATGGAAAGTCAGTCGTTCTGGAAACCCCGGAAGAGTTACCTTGGAAGTTAATGCGTCTGATTTAGATTTAGTAGCAAAACCGTCATGTGCTCCACTTTACTTAATCGTGAGTAATGACGCTAATTTTTCAAGTAAAACCAGATACGAAATGACATTGAGCGCAGGTGTTTATTCCGCTACCAATGTTTTGCTAAAAAACAATAGGTATTTTACATTCGAGTATCAAGACCAAATTGTAGTAGATGGAACTAACTACCTTAATGGTGGAGGTGTAAATGGATCTCCTTCTACTGTAGATGGTTGTTACAAACTATTAGTGAAATCAAACGCTAGCGCAGCTCTTACACTAAATGAAGATGCCCAAGTAAGAGAGATCGAAATTCAATCAGGTGGAGTTTTCAATGTAAATACGGGCATCTCTTTGACCACTGATGGTCCTATTACGAACAATGGGACTATTAACATAGATGAAGGTGGTTCTTTAGTTCAAACCATGTCTGGAATAGACAATAATTCGGGTTCGGGAATATATAACGTAAAAAGAGATGGAAACAACTCTGCTTATGTATATAATATCTGGTCCTCCCCTGTTGAAGATGCAACAATAACAGATATATTTCCTGGAGCCAATGCATGCGCCATCTTTGTTTTCGACAGGTTAACACAAAGCTGGAAATACGATTACCCTCAAGGATATTCAACCACTTGTTACGGAAACGGGGTAACCTTCGGAACTAATGATGTTATCACAGGTGGTGATGGCAATATGGATATTGCAAGGGGTTATTTCGCTCCTGGGAATTCTGTGGTGACTAAAACCTACTCCGGAAAAGTAAATAATGGAGAAATTACCACACCAATTAGCACGACAAACCTTATCAATCCAGGTGGAACTAATTGGGGTGATGATGATTGGAATTTGATAGGAAACCCTTACCCGTCTGCGATTAACGCGGCTAGTTTTTGGGCAGAAAATGCGGTGAATAACAATAGAATCGTAGATGCACTGTACTTTTGGGATGAAGCAGACACCACTGGAGGATATAATGAAGACCAAGATTATGCATCATGGAATATGGCAGGGGGAGTAAATTCAGGAAACACCTCCGAAATTCCACAGGGACACATAGCAAGCGGACAAGGTTTTTGGGTGGTCGCAAATACCAATTCAAACGTAGTATTTAATAACTCCATGCGAACCAGTAGCAATTCACAGTTCTTTAAAACAGTACAACCCAAGGATCAGCATAACGCATGGATTAGTTTTTCATCCCCATCCAATTTCACCAATAACATTTTAGTAGGGTTCAATACCATGACAACCGATTCATTTGATTTAGGTTACGATGCCCATAAACTGGTAGGGAATGGCCATGTTAGATTCGCTAGTTTAAATGATTCCGATGAATTTGTAATTCAATCTATAGCCAATATGGATGTAAACGAAACAAAATCCATTCCACTGGTGGTAACTTCTGACGAAACAGGCTCTCACACTTTTTCTAATTACCTGAGAAAAAATTTGGACCCTGCATTTGAAATCTATTTAAGAGATAACGTATTAAATGTAAACCACGATTTAAGTCAAGGTGACTACCAGGTGCAATTAGATGCTAATGTAGAGTATACTGCGCGCTTTGAATTGATTTATGTGAACAAACTTTCTGATCAAGGTAATGGCAATTCTTCTAAAGATAGTGGAAATCCAAATGGTAATCCTACTACTGGAATTGATGAAGAAAAAGTAAGCAATACGTTTATGATTTCTCAAACAGAATCTTCCATTCAATTAACTGCTAAAAGTGAGTTTAACGGAGATATTGTAATATTAGATGTGACTGGAAAAAAATTCTACTCCAAGACTTCTATTCAATATACGGACCACCTTGAAATTAGTAAACAAAACCTATCTTTTGGATTGTACTTATTAAAATACACTCCAGAAAATGGCGCTGTAACCACTAAGAAAATAGTGATCCAATAACAACATATCTTTTGTACAAAAGACGGGTGATTAATCATTACCAAAATATTAAAGTGAAAATGAGCGTAAGAAATTATGCTCATTTTTTTTAACCAGAATGTCACCCTTACCGCGCCTAAACCCCAGTAGAATCAACCTCTTTCAATATTGGGTACATTTTTAAAACCTTCTCTTTTTCATTATATACTTGTTTGCGGAAGGTGAGTATTCCTTATTAAAATCACGTTCACCTTCTCTCTAAACACACACCAAACGATGAAAAGACATTTTCTACTTCTAATTACACTTGTACTATTTATAGGTCAAACTTTCGCGGCTAATAGATACTGGATTTCAAATACAAATTCAAATTGGAACAACTCAGCCAATTGGTCATCTTCAAACGGTGGTTCAGGAGGATATTCTGTGCCCGCTACCGGAGACCGTGTTTATTTTAATAATAACGGTACAGGTAACTGTGTCATTGATATTAACGTGGGGGTAGATGGAATAAATGTATACGGCACCTACACCGGAATTATTGATCTAAATGGATACACTTTTAATACAACAGTTTCTGGATCTGCTGACTGTAACTTTTTAGGAGGAACCATATCAGATGCAGGTTCATCATCCGTTACTCATAACTCAACTGGAATGACAGTTTTTGGAGGAACTACTTTTAACACACCTATAAATGTAACAGCAAAGAGAATTCAATTTAGTGGTGGTATATTTAATGATGCCGTTGTGGTTGCAGACAATTCGAATAGTAGTACAAATGGTGCTGGAGGGTGTACTTTCAATTCTACATTTCAAGTAACCAACTCTGGTTCTAGTTATTTTTTAATGGGACAAACAAACCCCGATATTTTTAATGGCGATGTCACTTTAATCAATACTTCATCGAGTAGAATAAGATTAGCTTACAGTTCAACCGGAACTCAGTTTAACGGAAATATTACCATAGCATCTAATAATGGTTCTGGAATTTACATAGGTGAAAACGGAGGTACTTCTACACTGGCCTCCAATAAAAGCATCATCATTTCAGGTTCTGGATTCTCGAAGGGAGAACTACTATTGAAAGGTTTTGTTCAATCAGGAAATACTTCTCAAAACATTACACTTTCCGGAACCGCTTATTTAAAAGCTTTAAACGGGACCTCATTCAACGGAAACGTAGTTTTTACTGCTCCACAAATTCAACTAACTGGTGCTACATTTAATGGCACTTCTGAATTTACAAAAACAGGAGCCTCTTCAAACTATTCCGGTGGAGGTAACACTTTTGTTGGTAATTGTATCTTGAAAAATTCAGGATCAGCTTCTTTAATTTTAGGGAACGGAGCGCCTGATACCTTCTCAGCAAATCTAGAATTGAAAAACGAAGGAACGTCTTCATTATACCTTGCTCACAATAGTGCAGGTAATAGTATAACCGGAAATCTTACGGTTACAAACTTGGCTACTGGAAGTAATACATATGTTCACTTAGCACAAAACACGGCTTCTACGTTAACGGTGACAGGTAATTCCAATTTCACCAATAGCACATCTTCTTCCAACGGTCAGATTATTGTAGCAGAAAACGGAGATGTTGTTTTTAACAATAACGTAACTGCCACCAACAATGCTACTGGAAATTCTGGAACAATAACCTTTGCAACCAATAGTAACGCCTCTGCAATTATTAATGGAACCACCAACATAACAAACAACGGTTCTGGAACTACTAAAAGAATGCAACTCGGTTACTCGGGTGATGTAACGTTTAATGGTGATCTAACTCTTACCAATAATGCATCTGCTAATAATTCTGAGATTTTCTTGAATCACAATCCAAGTGCTTCAAACATGTATAACGGAAACATTAATATTTCTAACACACATAATTCCGGAGACGGAATCCGTTTCGGACAAAGTGCAGGAGTTGGGACTTTAGCAGCCACAAAAAATATCAATATTGCGGGAACTTTTGCTAGTGGAGAATTGAGACTACGAAACTTTTCGCACACAAATACAGGAAGTCAATACCTACAATTATCAGGTACTGCATATTTATATATTTCCGGATCTTCCTTTACTGGAAATGTTCATTTTAGATCTCCTCGAATATACACCGCCCACTCTACCTATTCCGGAACTTCAATTGTAGAAAAAACTGGCGCTACAAATGATGCGAGTATTGGAGGTAATACTTTTGTAGGAAACTGTGAATTGAAAAACAGTGGGTCAGGTTATTTCCTAATGGGTAATGGAAACCCAGATACGTTTGGAGGAAACCTTGTTTTAAACAACACCGGAACAAATCACATGTACTTAGCTCACAATAGTGCCGGAAATTTAGTTCAAGGAGATCTGACTTTTAACAATATGGCATCAGGTATAAATACCTATATGTATGCTTCTTCTTATTCGGCTTCCACACTTTCAGTTAATGGCAAGGCCAATTTCAACTTAAATACCAGTTCTAGTAACGGACAATTTATCATTGGAGAAAACGGAGATATTACCTTTAATGACGATTTAAGTGCAACTAACAACGCTAATGGAAATTCTGGATCAATGTACTTTGGTTCTAATACCAATTCCTCAATTTCCATTAATGGAAACACCTCCATTATTAATAACGGTTCGGGCACTACAAAAAGAGTTTACTTCGGTAATAATGGTGATATTACATGTAATGGAAACTTTACGGTTACCAACAATTCTACGGCTACTAACTCAGAAATATATATAGCAAATTCCAGTAATGCAGCTCATAACTTTAACGGCAATATTTCTTTAACCAACTCTAGCCCTGATGGAATTCGTTTCGGACAAAGTAACGGCTCTACTACCCTATCAGCTTCCGGAACCATCACAAACTTCAACTACTCTTCTGGTGAATTAAGATTAAGAAACTTTACACAAATAGGCGCTACAGACCAATCTTTAAATTTAAATAACACGGGGTACTTAATCCTTCAGAATGCAAGTTTTGGGGGTAACATTGACTTCCGCGCTCCAAGAACATACCTAACCCAATCTACTTTTGCGGGTACATCGTATATTGAGAAGAAAGGTGCTTCAGATGATCAATGTGCTGGAGGAAACACTTTTGTGGGTAACACCGAATTAAAAAACTCAGGATCGGGATACTTAATGATGGGTAACGGAAGTGCAGATGATTTTCAAGGAAACCTAATCATGAACAATACAGGCTCTAGACACATGTATTTGGCTTATAATAGCGCAGGAAACAACGTTGCTGGAACTTTAACCATCAACAATTCTGGATATGGTTCGGGTAATAGTATTATTCTTGCTAATAGAGCAAATTCTTCGTTAACCGTAAATCAAATTGCACAAATTAGCAATACATCAAGCGCAAGTACAAGTAACCTAAGTCTAGGTAGAACTGGGGCAATCACTTTTAATGGTAATCTGGTTATTAATAATGCTCCTTCAGGGTCATCAAGTACCATTTATATGGCTTATGATTCTGCTTCAACCGTTAACATTAACGGTACAGCAACGATTACCGGAGCAGCAGGAGGATCTACTCGTAGAATGTATTTAGGAAATAAAGGAGATATCGTATTTAACAGTGATTTATTCCTTACGCAAAACTCAAATGCTAGTAGCTCTGAAGTTTATCTTAACCATGATGATGATTCGCATAACCAATACAAGGGAAACATTGTGTTAACCAGTAACACCTCTAGCTGCGATGGTATCCGGTTTGGCGAGTCGGGTGGTTCGGGAGAATTAGCTGCTACTAAAACCATCACCATTGGAACAAACGGTTTCAAATCGGGTGTTTTGCGATTAAAAAACTTCACTCAATTAGGAAACACAGCTCAAACTTTAAACCCAACAGGTACAACTTACTTTATTTTGGCAAACAGTTATTGGGGAGGAAACGTAGATTTTAGATCACCTAGAATTTTCTCTAAACTAAGTACCTTCAATGGTACCACCCATTTAGAAAAAACAGGTGGAATTAGTGACGATAATAACTACGGAGGCAACACCTTTCATGGCGTAACAACTTTAGTAAATAGTGGATCAAAAACCTTCAATTTAGCAAACATTAACATTGACATATTCAATGCAGATGTCCAAATGATTAATTCAGGAACCAGCCAAATGACCTTGGCTAAAAACCAAGCTGGTCATATAGTTAATGGCAATCTAACCGTTACCAATTCAGGTACCGGAACAGGGAATTCATATACGCATTTAGCCTCAGGATCAACAGCTACTCTCCATGTAACGGGAAACCTAGTTGTAAACCATACCGGAAGTGCAAAAGGTGTCAATTCTAAAATTGCTGATAATGGTACCGTAACAGTTGATGGTAATTTCAATGCCACAAATTCTGCTAAAGGAACAAATGCCACTATAAGAATAGCCAACGGATCTACAGGTGCTTTTACTGTTCACGGTACAACATCTATTATTAACAACAACACAGCATCCTCAACAAACAGAATTTATTTAGGTGCAAATGGTGACGTTACTTTAAACGGAACAGCTGATTTGGTTAACAAGGCCGGTTCTTCAAGCTCTGAATTCTATGTAGCTCATGAATCTTCTGGCTCAATAGTATTTAACGACCATGTGACCATTTCTAGCTTACATACTAATTGTGATGGATTTTACTTTGGGCAAAGTGGAGGAAGCTCTGTATTAGCCGCAACAAAAACAATTACAATTCCAGGAATTGATGTAGATAATTTTATAGGGGGTGATTTACGTTTTTATAACTTTACACAAACAGGTACTACTCCGCATGCTTTTGAATTAGCTTCTACCGCAAGATATATTTATTCAAAAAATTCAAACTGGGGAGGTGCAGTAAGCTTTGTTTCTCCAAGAAACTACATGCACACCTCTACATTCGATCAACAAGCCTATTTTATTAAGACAGGAAAAGATAACGATGACTGGTACGGTGGAAACATATTCAACGGCAATACCGAAATTGTACAAAATAACAATGTAGCAAGTGGAAGACTATATTTAGCCACCTACCTAAACGATACCTACAACGGTAACCTTACGTTAAGAAACAAAGGTTCTTTTAGTGAGTTATTATGTGGTAATCGTCAAGGGACATATACCGTAAATGGCGACTTGAATATTTACCATGAAACAAAAGGTACAGGGAACCAATACTTCTATTTAGCCAACAACAACGCCACCATTTTCAATATTACCGGTGATGTTAATGTAACCAATAGCTCTACAGGTATTTCGGGCTCTCACAACATGTACATCTCTAATAGAGGATTAGTAAACATTGCTGGAAATTTATCCGTTAACAACACCGCTAATAATGGAACCAACCGTTACATTTATTTAGGGGCTTCCGGAGATATTACGGTTGGAGGAGATATGAATCTAACCAATAACTCTTCGGCTACCAACTCACAAATTATTTTAGCTAACGGTAGTTCTTCCTCGGTTATTGTTAGTGGAAGTAGTACGCTAAACAATTCCAGTACGGGTAACAACTCTCAGTGTTATTTAGGTAACTATGGTGATGTAACCTTTAACGGAGACTTAGAAATCACTAACAATTCTGGTTCTAGTTATTCTGAAATTCATGCAAACTACCGTATCAATAGCGTAAACATTTATAACGGAAATATTACAGTAAAATCTACACAAACTAATTCTGACGGGATTCTATTTGGAAACCATGGAGGTACAGGTACATTAGCAGCAACTAAAACCATTACTACTCCTTTACCAGCTACCCAATTTATTGGGGGACAACTTTACTTTAGAAATTTTAACCAAATAGGTGCAACGCCTCAAAATTTAGAGTTAGCTGCAACGGCTAATAGAATTTACAACTATAACTCTAATTGGGGAGGAAATCATACCGAAAAAGCACCTTCCATTCTTACATACAGCACTACTTATGGGGGAGCAACTCTTTTAGAGAAAATTGGGAGCACCAACGATGCCTCATCTGGAGCTAACACATTTGTGGGAAATACAGAATTAAAAAATACCGGAACTGGATATTTTTTAATGGGTAACGGAACTGCGGATGACTTTCAAGCCAATGTTGTAATGAACAACTTGGGCACTAACAATATGTATATTGCACATAACAGTAGGGGAAATACCATTGGAGGTGACTTAACCGTAAACCATAATACCACAGGTACAAGTAACTATAGCTATGTTTCTACTGGAAGCAATTCTAATTTAACCATTGGGGGTAATACCACAGTAAATAATAACTCATCTGCAGCCTCTTCTTATATTTATTTTGGAGACCAAGGTGATGTTACCTTAAATGGAGATTTAGCGCTAAACAATTTAGCGTCAAATAACAATTCTCAAATTTTACTCGGAAGTAGCTCCCGTTCTTCTATTTCGGTAAATGGAAATACCCAAATTTCAAATAATGGTGCGGGAACTTATAAACGAATTTACTTAGGTTACAGTGGAGATATTATTTTTAACGGAAACGTTTCCATTGAAAACAACGCTTCCGCTACCTACTCCGAAATACAATCTAATTACGCCTCTGCAAGTACAAATAATTATAACGGAAACATTACCATTTCATCTACCGTTTCAGGATGTGACGGGGTTCGTTTCGGAGAAAGTGGAGGAAATGCCACTTTAGCAAATTCCAAAACCATCTCAATTGGATCGAGCTTTATCTCCGGTTACTTACGATTAAGAAATTTTAGTCAAATGGGCAGCGCGGCCCAAAACCTGACCTTGACAGATAATTCAATAATGATTTTAGATGACTCGGATTGGTATGGAAATGTTACTTTTTCTTCTCCCAGAATTAAGTTAAAAAACTCGCTCTTTGACGGAATCTCATTCTTTGAAAAAACAGGCTCAACTAATGATTTAAGTACTGGAGGAAATATGTTTAACGATGAAACTACCTTCAAAAACTCAAGCACTAGCTATTTTGCTCCTTGTTACAGATCAGCAAATGATTTCAACGCGAACGTAACGTACTGGAAAGCTTCAACCGGAGCAATTTACCCTGCGTATGATGTAGCATGTACCTATGCCAATAACATTACGGTAAACTCAAATACAACCGTTCGATTTGGAAACGGAGGTAGCGGAAGAGTTGTTTTTGACGGGCCAAATTCTCAAACCATTAATCAATTGGGTTCGGCTACAACAATTGAATTTAGAGATTTACAAACAAATAAGACGGGTGGAGAGGTTACTTTAAACACCCCCGTATCTATTTTCAAAGACCTCGATTTAGATAATGGAAATGTTGTAACTACATCTACTAACGTTTTAACCATGACAGATAACACCATTGTGAGATCTGTTTCAAATAACGCTTATGTAGATGGACCGGTAATTAAATATGGGAATGATGCTTTTACCTTCCCAATTGGAGCAGGCGGATATTACGCACCTCTAAAAATGTCACAACCCGGAACTGCTACTTTTAAAGCGAGTTATCATCATGACTCCCCTCATTCAAACGGATTTGATAGCACCGAAGTTGCGGCAGGCTTAGATCATATTTCCAATACAGAATACTGGATGCTAGATAGACTAACGGGGACTAGCGATGTTAAAGCAACCCTTTCATTTGTAAACACCCGAAGTGATATTGACGGGGCAGGTACTCCTTGTAATATTAGGGTTGCACATTGGACCGGCACTCAATGGGAAAATTTAGGAAATGGAGGAGCTACGGGCTCGCTTACAAATGGTGAGGTAATTACTGGAATAAGTGAAGATTGTACCAATAGCACCAAAATCACTAATTGGGCAACAAACCAACCACTAACTTTAGCCGTTGACAGTAATTTTATTACCTGGGATGGAACAGCTTATAACGGTGGCACAGGAGCAAGTTCAGCCCCAGGCCCAGCAGATGGCACGCGTGTTTTAAAAGTATATGCTCCCAATGCAATTTTACCAGCAGATGCCGAAGTTGCTCAAGTAATTGTAACTCCGAGTGGCCATTTAACCATTGAAAATGGCACATCGCTAGAAGTTAACGGAAGCATTTTAAATACAGGTGACATCACTATTGAAAGTGGTGGTTCATTAATCCAAACAGGAACCGGCACCAATGAAAATTCAGGAGCTGGAGAATACCATGTAAAAAGAACGGGAAACCTTTCTGCTGCGTCCTATAACATTTGGTCTTCACCAATTCAAACACCTCATTTAGATAACGTATTTACAGGTTCGAACCCTTGTGACATTTGGACCTTTGATGAATTAAACCAAGCCTGGACACACGATTATGCCATAGGTTATACTTCTACCTGTTATGGAAACAACGTTACCTTTAGCGCTTCCGATGTAATTGCAGGAGGAGATGGACTTATGGATGCCGGTAGAGGATACTTCGTTCCAGGCACAACAGTCAACACTAGAGTATACGATGGACAGGTGAATAATGGAGATCTTTTCATCTCTATTTCTACCACCAACCTAGGTCACAACCCTAACTGGGATAACGATGATTGGAACTTAGTTGGAAATCCATACCCTAGCTCACTTGACGCGGACGCCTTCCTATTGGAAAACGCAACAAACAATAATCGAATTGATGGCGCTATTTATTTTTGGGATGCCGGAGATACTACAACGGGGTATAATCAACACTCGGATTATGCTACCTATAACATGCTAGGGGGGGTTCGTTCCGGAAATTCAACGGTGACACCAGGAGGACAAATTGCCAGTGGGCAAGGATTCTGGGTATATGCCCATGCAAATACCAGCTTAGAATTTAACAACAGCATGCGTTCCTCGTCAAATGATCAATTCTTTAAGAAAGATCCCGTAAAAAACCATTTAGCTTGGATTGATGTTGTCAACCCAAACAGTTTCAAAAACAACATTTTGATTGGTTATAACGAAACCACTACCGACTCCCTTGACGCTGCTTATGACGCACACAAATTAGAAGGTTCGACAAACATCCGTTTTGCTTCATTAATTGGCAAGGAAGAATTCGCTATTCAAGGAATCAAGTCCTTATCATTAGGCGATACTAAAAGTATTCCAATAGTCATCTGGTCGGCTGATTCAGGTATTCATACCTTTTCAAATTACCAAACCCAAAACATTCCTTCTCACATCAAAATATACTTAAAGGATAATGATTTAAATGAAGTACATGAATTAACATCCGCCTACTCCGCTTCTCTAGATGCAAACGTAACTTACACAGAACGGTTTGAAATCATATTTGAATATAACGTGGATATTGCGGGTGGCGGTCAAGGATCAAAAGGTTCTGGAAACTCGTCAGGAGGAAATGACACCAACATTACTTCAATTGATGAAACTTTAATAGAAAAGTATACCGTAAAAAACACTCCTGACGGCTTTCTATTAGAACATTCAACAGGAATCTATGGAGCGGTTACAGTTTTAGATATTACTGGAAAAACAGTTTGGAGTAAAAGTAATCTTACCGGAAGTACCTCAGAAGAAATAAACATTCAAGAATTAAGTACGGGAATTTATTTTATTGAAGTAATTAATAAAAATAAAAGGTTATTTGCAACTAAAGTATTAAAGCGAAAGCTTTAAGTATGTGTTAGAGAAGCAAGGTACCCAAGCGCATGGCTTCTTATTTAACACGTTAACATATTGCACCCTTATGGGTACTAACGAGGGTTAGTGAAAGTGCGGGCGTTTCTTGTGGTGGGATTCGCCCGCTTTCCTTTATTCCCATTTCTCTTCAAACTCAATAAACCTTCACCTAAAAAAAAATACGTATATTGTAAATAAGCAAAATCAGCATTTACTACTAAAACGAGGCCGATATTCCACAAATATTACATTTCATTTTTTAAACATTTGCTATTTCTAATACTATACTTTCAGAAACGGAAATAATAATCTCGTATAATCTAATGGTTCCTTTATTCAATTATAAAATGAATTTCCCTGTTGATTTTCAGTTGCTTGTATTCCTATTTATCCTTTTTATTCTCTCCTATTTTTCAATACATTTTTTTCGTAATCAAAAACGACTAAAGCACTTATTTTCAATTTTAAATAATCTTCGAAGCCACCATGGTAATGTCAAAAAATCGATAAAAATAGCCGGTATTGGCGAATACACCCATAATATATCCACTGGGATTTGGACCTCTTCTGTAATTTTTGATCATATAGTGGGCTGGAATAAATACGGAACTTTAAAAATGGAGGACTTTTGGAGTTTAATATACCCAGAAGATAAAGAGATTACGGAAAATTTCTACCAAAACTTACTAACCAGTAAAAAACACACTTTTTGTTTAGACTATCGCATAATTAACCGCTCAACCCAGGTTATTACATGGATTCAAGACAAAGGGGTGATTTTATATTCCAAAGAAAACAACCCCACCAAGATAATAGGGGTTATTTCCGATATCACCGAAAAGAAGCTTCTTGAACTTAACAACAAAAAGAACTTGACGCACTTGAAAGCGTCAATAGACGGGGGTAAAGTTGGGTTATGGGACTGGAATTTGATTACCAAAGAAGGAAAGTTTTCGGTAGAATATAAAAGACAATTGGGATACGAAGAACATGAATTGGACAGTTCATTTGAAGTATGGATCTCTCTCATGCATCCCGAAGATGTAGAACCTACATTAGAAAAACTAGACCAAACCATAAAACCTCCACACCGACCTTATTCGGTAGAGTTTCGAATGAAGCATAAAAATGGCTCATACCGCTGGCTATTGGCTACGGCTACTTTGAAATTTGACAAAAACAATGTACCGTTAAGTATGCATGGTTCTCATGTAGATATTACGGAGCAAAAAGAAACTCAAAAACAGTTTCAGCTCCTAAATGAATTTAACAAAAATGTTTTACAAAATGCAGGTGAGGGTATTATCCAAATTAACAACCATAATAAATGCATTTATATTAATCCCATGGGATCTAACTTACTTGGATATTCTCCAAATGAATTAATGGGACTTCCTATTAATGCATTTATTAAAAATGCAAAAGTTTTCGAATTAAAGTTAGAGAAGGTAAAAAGAAACTTTAAAGAGAATAGTATTTTTAATCATGATGTCCAAGAAAATATCTTTATCACAAAAACAGGCTCTCAATTCCCCACTGAATGTTCTATTTCGTTAATTCCATTAAAAAATCAATTTGAAGGTGTTATAATCACCTTCAAAAACATACTAATAAAAAACAAAGAGAAATTTAGAACACAACATCAGAATAAAATTTTAGAGGAAATATTACGAGGCTCCTCTCTGACTAAGGTATTTAGTTTAATGACTCAAAATATACACGAGGAGTATTTAAATTCTATGTGCGTTACCAATATTAAAATATCCGAATCCCAGACTTCCTATTTCACCTCGGTTAAAAACCCTTCGGTAAAATTTATTCAAGTTACACAAATGGGGCACGCGGGTTTCACGCAAGGAGTGGCGCAACAAGCTAATTTGACAAAAAAAATTCAGGCATGTGAGAATTTAGAAGAAGCTCATGCATTTTCTCGTTTCAACAAGCTAATTGATGGATTAAATATAAAAAGTGTTTGGAGTGTACCTTTTGTGAACGCCAAAAACGAACTAGTGGGTAACTTTTCGATTTATTTTACTCCACCAAAACTAATTAATGAAAGTGACACTCTCTTGTTAGAATCTATTGCTGGAACGGCCAGTTTGGCAATTTCGAATTGGCAAGCATCCAATGAAATTTACTCCCTAAATTTAGAATTAGAACAAAAAGTTAAAGAAAGAACCATTGAATTAAAACATACCAACAAGAACTTAGAACGAGAGATTCGCGTAAGAATTCTAGCAGAAAAGCAAATAAGACAAATTTTCAATGCATCACCCTATGCCATACTTCTCGTAGATGAAAAATCGAAAATATTACAGGTTAACAAAACCTCTATGAGTTATTTTGGCTATACCGAAAAAGAAATAATTGGAACTCAAATTAGCTTTCTAATTGCCAACACCAAAAATGAAGACATTAATCAAATAATAGAAACTCTATCACTAAAACAAACAACACCAAGAATCGGGATAACCATTGAAACCAAGGCGTTTAGAAGAAACCAACCTCCCATTTTTGTATCTGTGGAACTCAATGCTATCCAACTTGATTCTAAACAAAAAGTATTAATAAATGTCATCGATGTTACAGAAAGAAAACTTGCCGAAGACCAAATTAAATATTCTCTAGCGAAAGCAAAAAAAGCAAGTAAAGTAAAGTCCGAATTTTTAGCCAATATGAGTCATGAAATTAGAACCCCTATGAATTCTATTATTGGATTTTCTGAATTGCTCAATTCCAGTCTAAAAAACGCAAAGCACAAATCACAAATTCAAGCAATACGTACTAGTGGAAAAAATCTACTGGTGCTTATTGACGACATTTTGGACCTTTCGAAAATAGAGTCTGGTAAATTCCAGCTTTATATTCAACCTCTTAATTTACGTACATTTTTAACGGAAACCGCAAATTTATTTCAAATAAAAATTGATGAGAAAAATTTGAAGTTTGAATTACTAGTAGATGAAAACTTACCTTGTAACCTGCTACTCGATGAACTCCGACTGCGTCAAATTCTATTTAATCTATTAGGAAATGCCGTGAAATTTACAGAACATGGAACCGTAACCCTTTCGGTAAAATTGTTAAATTCTCACCCAGATGACTCTGTAGATATATGTTTTCTCGTTCGTGATACTGGGATTGGAATTCCTTTAGAAGACCAAAAATTAATTTTTCAAGAATTTGAGCAAAAAACTGGGCAAGATTCTTCCAAATACGGAGGCACTGGATTGGGATTAGCAATCTCTAAACGCCTGGTTAAACTCATGAATGGTAAGATATCGGTAAACAGCAAACCCCACATGGGAAGTGAATTTAAAGTATCTATTTTTAATATTCAGGCAACCACTCAATCTCCATCCGTTGAAATTCAAGATAGTGCAAATATCAAGCAGCTTGAAATAAAAAAGAGTAAAATTCTTATCGTAGATGATAATGAAAATAATCGTATGCTTTTGTTTGAATTTTTAAACCATCCTAAAATTCAACTTTTTGAGGCTATAAATGGGAAACAAGCTTTAGAACTCGCAGCAAAAGAAATGCCTGACCTTATATTCATGGATTTAAAAATGCCCGTAATGAATGGCCAAATTGCTCTAAATAAAATGAAAAATAATGACCTTCTTAAGTCCATTCCCGTGGTTGCAATTTCTGCCTCACCTCCAAATTTTAATACAAACTCTTCTATTAAAGAACAATTTGATGGGTTTATTCATAAACCCGTAAAACTTGCGGAAGTAACGGCATCCCTAAGTCAATTTTTGGAAATCAAGGGAAACAATAACCAGGTTCAAGAACTCGAAAAAACTCACAAAAAGCTAGGATCTTCTTTACAACGTATTTCTACCGACCTACTTTCTGAAATTGAGCAACAGTTTTTATCGAGATGCAATGAGGTTCTTGACAATCAATTAATTGACGAAATAGAATCATTCTCTTTAGACCTCCACCAATTTAGCATTACAACAAAAAACCACGAACTAAAAAAATTCTGTTCAGAACTAAACGAATCCATTAACAATTATCAAATTGATATTGTTTTATTTTTACTATTGGAATTTAAAAAGAAAGTAAAAAGTCCAATAAAACAAAACTAGCGAAAAGATATATGACGTATATTCCCAAAATTCTCATTGTTGATGATCAGCCACAAAACATTCAAGTAATAGGTAATCTTCTTCGTGATTATCATTATAAAAGTGGCTTCTCCACTTCGGGAGAAAATGCATTAGAACTTTTAGAAAAAAGCAATTTTGATCTAATTCTGTTAGACATTAATATGCCTGGAATTGATGGATTTGAAGTATGTACACAAATTAGATCCAAATCAACCCATCCCAATTATGATACTCCCATTATCTTCTTAACTGCCAAGATAGAAACAGATAGTATTTTAAAAGGTTTTCAATTAGGCGGACAAGATTACGTAACCAAACCTTTCAATAATGAGGAATTATTGGCTCGAGTTAAAACACAAATTTCTCTTCAACTTGCAAAACGAGATTTAAAAGATATAAACGAAAACTTGGAAAACCTAGTTCAGAAAAGAACTAACAAAATACAACTTATCACTGAGGAGCTCCAAGCAGCCCATGATGAACTTAAAATTATGGATCAAGTAAAAGGAGAATTTATAAGAGCTATTAGTCATGAATTAAGGACCCCATTAACGGGTATAATGGGGTTTACCGAAATACTCCTTAATGATTTACAGGGTACCGAATACGAGGAAAAAATAAAACTACTCAAAATCTCAGCCGAAAGATTAAATAACCTATCCTATAAAGCATTGGTCATTTCCGAAATAAAAACAAGAGAATATTTTTTAAATAAAAAAGTGGTTAACGGCACACTTCTTCTAGCCCAAGAAGTACATGCCTATGATCACCCACTAAATGAGAAAAACATAGAGTTGCATACAAATTTTCCTGAAAACGCACTTTTAGAAATTGATACTAAACTTTTTGTCTTAGGGTTGAAAGAAATCCTTGAAAATGCCGTTAATCATTGTTCGCAAAATGGAACCATTAATGTATCCATAAAGGTGGATGACCTAGAAACTTGCATTTGTATATCTAATTCGGGCTCCCAGTTTCCAGAAGAGGTCATACAAGCGCCTGAAAATTATTTACGACCTAAACCAGTTGGAACGGAAAAAAACGTGGGCTTTGGATTAGTAATTGTAGCGCTTTCTGCTAAGCTTCACAAGGCAAAACTCATTTTGGAAAATGAAGAAAATTTGGCAATTACCTCATTTATCCTTCCGAATATTCAAAATTAAAAACCGTATAGTCTACAAACGGTTTTTCCAGTTTTTAAATCATCTCCGAAAAAATGCTCTGCCAATTTTTTTAGATCGGAGTTATACTCCTTGTTACGACCATTAGATGTAACGCTCCCGACTCTGTATTCACGGAAAGGCCATAACTTCAAATTCACATCAAAGCATATTTAAAATATCATGGAAATTCTCGGGTTAAGTTCTTTAGAAAACCTAATCTTAAAGTATCTTAATTAACTATGACCTCAATTAGGCCCTGTAATCAAAAATGATAGCCAAATTAGTATCAATTATTATTCAATAAAGGACTAAGCCCTGCGGTAATTCTGTTTCAAAAAACAGCACAATTTACTGTTTAATACCACCCGCAATAAATAAATTTAAATTCGTCCTTATTCAATTTTTGGATTTTTGCACCCAACTAATTCCATATTTTAATCATTTGGTCACACCTACCTATGGTCAGAGTTCTTGAAATGGGAATTAAAAAAATAAATAGATGGATGTAAATTAAATACAACCACTGCAAGCACTCAACTTCTGAAAAAACTAGAGCAATTAAGCTCCATATTTTACGTGATTGACTGAATATTTAAAACTTTTGACTCGATTTTTTCATAGCTGACTTTATTGTGTCATAACTTTGAGAGATGAGCCTCCCAAACGACCAACATAAAAATCTATTATTCAGCCAAAATCACATGGATGAAGTGGACATTCAGTATTCACTCCATTTAATAGGTAACCAACAATTTCCTAAGTTAATAGAAAATTTAAAGCTTCAATTTGATACCATTATAATAAACACTCCTCCAATTGGCCTAGTATCTGACACTAAATACATTTCATTGTTTTGTGAAATTATCATTCACATGATTAGGCTTAATAAAACACCCTTGAATTTACTTGAGAATTGGAAGAATATCCATTTAAATCGTAATGCGGAAAACAACTTTATAGTGGCGAATGATGTATTAGAATCGAAATACGCGTACGGTCATTACTACGCCCATCCCAATGCCATTTATAACAACTACGTTTATTAACAGTCACCTAGCAAACTTAAAAACTAAAACCATGAAAACTAATACAAATGAATACCAACTATATTCTGCCATAGCGGAAAAGTCACAATTTAGAATTGTAGTGTTTGAAAAGAATCATTTAGATCAATTTACGGTGGTTGATTGCAATGAAAATGCTCTTCAAAATAATACTGTCACGAGAAATGAAATCATTGGAAAAACCTTAAATCAACTATTAGGGGTAGCCATAAACTCCAGATCACTCACCTATCTTCATAACCAATTAAACAAATGCCTTAACGGTAAAACCTCTGTGCTAAGCGAAGAGCGTGTTTTTATTAATAAAATAACACATATCAAGAAAAATCAATTTTTACCCGTCATTCAATCCAAAAAAGTTACGCAAATCATAATGCTTAGCTATTTGACAAATACTTTGGAAAACTCGAAAGATAAATTAGTGGAAAGCAAAGCAAAGTTTCAGAGTATACTAAATACAACTTTTGCTGGTGTTCTAATTCACTTTGAAGGACTTGTACTCGAGACAAACGAATCATTTCTTACAACCTTTGGCTATGAAAGAAATGAAATAATCGACAAAAACTTCTTGGATTTCATAGTCGATAGAAAGGATCAAAAAATGGTTAAAAAAAGAATACTATCTCATTTTCAAGAACCGTTTGATGCAAAATTAAAAAACCACCTAGGAGATTCCTTTTATGGCCAGTTTGAGTCTAGTCAATTTAAAAGTAAAACGGGAGAAACGATTAGCGTAACTATAGTGAGAGATATTACTCTTCAAAGAATGACTAACATAAAATTGATTCAGGCGAAGAATGAACTTTCTCAATTCCAAAAATTAGCGAAAATAGGTAACTTCAGCATGAATTTAGAAACCCTGGAAATGAAACAAAGTAGGGAACATAAATTACTGATTCAGCCCTTCTCGAATTCAAGTATTCTGACTACTCAAGAATTTATTTCAAAACAAATTTTGCAAGAAGATCAGGCAAAGGTCCAGAAAAAAATGATCAACCTTAAAAAACATGGTCATGAAAAAGGTTTCTCTGATCATTTTGAGTTTAGAGCACAAAATGAAAAAGGTAAGGTAAGCCACTTTAAAGTTAGCTTATTCCATAAAAATATTTTGGAAGCCCAGGGGTTTACTCAGGATATTACTCAAACGGAAAAACAAATTGAGAATTTAAATAACATACAAGACAAAAAAAATCAAACAATTCAAGATCTAGAAAAAGCATTAGAAATGAATTCTATTGAATCCTTGAAATATGATGTAGCAACCAAAAGGTTAACATTTACCAAAGGCCTTTTAAGAATATTTGATTTACCGCTCAACAAAAAGCACTTAAAACCGATTGAGTTATTTAGATGTATCGAGCCTAAAGATAAATTTTATGTTTTCAATTCTCTGAGAGATCTTATGCCTCCAAGCCAAATCAACACCATTGATTTTGAAATTATTACACCAAATAAGAGGCGAAAACAAATTAGAATTAAACTAAATACCAGTTATAAAAGAGCTTGGGTAGAGAGTGTTTTTGCAACCTTTCAAGAAATTAATAACACGCAAAACCAAATTGAAAGACCTCGTCCCAATACGGACAATCTTATTTACAAGATTGACAATGCTAAAAAGGGTCAGTCAAAAGTTTTCTCATAGCCCACCCCTCAAAAAAAAAAAACAGGAGTTAAGTCTCCTGTTTTTTTTTGCAACAGATTTTCAACTGCTACTCTAAATTTTAATTATGTATTAAAAGCCTACAATACTAATATCACCAACAAACTCACTGGACTTAGAGTTATCTCCAACAACTTTAAGCTTATAAAAGTATTTGGAGTTTATTACGGGTTCAGAACCTTTTACCTTACCGTCCCAAGCAGCGTCTATTTCATTAGACTCATAAACCAAACCTCCCCATCTGTCGTAAATATAAAAATACATGACGCTACTTACGCCATCAAAAACGGGTTTAAACAAATCATTTAAACCATCATTATTGGGACTAAAACTGTTAGGAATAAATACCGAAAAGGGTAATAATTCTACATAAAAACTGGTATCACTTGTAAAGCAGCCAAGGGTGTCTTCAAAGGTTAAATAATAATGAGCATCATTCTCTGGAACAATATAGGGGTCAAAACAGTCCGTACAGCTCATGTATTCCGAAGATTCCCATAAGAAACTAACTTCTTGATTAGCTAAAGCGGTCACATTTATCTCATTCCCCTGAATAATAAGAGTATCCTTAGGAAAATCAATTAGAATGGAAGGGTGAATCACATGAACGGAAATGGAGTCTAAATTTTCACAACCATCCATACTTAGACCCCGTAAATACAAAACCTTAGATGCAGTAATCTGAGTAATAGGATTTGCAATGGTAGAGTCACTTACCAAATTTCCGGGAAACCATGAATAACTATTACCTCCTGATGCACGAAGTTCAACTTGACTTCCTTCACAGATGGTTGTATCTGCCTTAGTTTCTATTTGAGGGGTTGGATAAATAGTAACCATTTGAAATGCCGTATCTCTACACGCTACAGAATCATTCCAAACGTGCAATGACACCTCAAATTCACCGGTATCCGTAAAAGTATACTGCAAATCCTCACCAATAATATTTTGATTTTTACCGATGGCCCATATGCTCATATCAGCATGGGTGGAGGCATTTACGAATAGAAGCTCTTCAGGCATACAACCAACAGTGTCTTCCGGATGAATTTTAGCCTTTACATCTAAAACTGACACCACTTTCTGGTTACTTTTCATGCATCCGAAAGAACTATCACTCACCAATAGAGTTACATTGTAATTTCTTTCCTGATTAAATTTATGAAATATTGGAGTAGAATTATACACCGTATCTACCACTCCATCTCCAAAGTCCCAAACAAAAAGGTGAGACGTATTGTTTAATCCAGAAAGCTCAAATTTCAATTTCTTTTTCAAGCATTCAGTTTCCTTATCCACATAAATAACTCCAGAAGGACCGTTTACTTCAATGAAATTATTCACCTTAGTGGAATCCTTACATCCAAATTGAGATTGGGTTATTAGCGAAACCGAATAGTTTCCTGGTAAGCCATAATTGTGATATACGGATTGTAAACTATTCGTTGTAATTTCATTCCCTTCTCCAAAATTCCAAGACCACCGAGTGGTATTAGGGGTTGGATTGCTATTAGTAAAGGTTACCCCCGCAGGATAACAACTAAAGCTACCTTGATTTACCGTAAAAGAAGAAGAAGGTGGTGGGTGAACAATAACATCATTTTGCAATTTCAGGGTATCCTTACAACCATATTTATTTATAGTGGAAACCTCAATGGAATATTGACCACTTTGACCGTAGGACTTGGAAGGATTATGCAGACTTGAGCTTGTACCATCTCCGAAATTCCAGATATAAGATGATTGTGCATTGATGCTTAAACTCGTATTTAATGTATCTCCAAAACAGTGTTCCATATTATTTACCCTAAATAAAACAGTTGGTTGACTCACCATTAATATCTTTTTCTTTCTTTTCACGTGGGTACATCCCAAAGTATCTACCACCACCAGTGAAATATCAAAGTAGGTATCATTCTTCACAGAATAGCTCTTTGCTGGATTTTTTAAATGGGAAGTTGTTCCATCTCCAAAGTTCCATCGCCATGAAACGATTGTTGTATCTGAATCAGAATTATCCATAAATTGCATTGCCAATGGAGAACAGCCCGCATTTGTACTTAGATTAAAGTCAGATTTAAGCTTCATAACCTTTTGAACAGTTTGAAGTGTGTCTCTGCACCCGTTAATATCCATAACTATAGCGCTTACTTTACTCAACCCGCCTTTTTTAAACTTGGTTACAATTAAACTGTCATCTGCCCAATTTGATGCAAAATTATTTTTACTCCAAATAACTTTTTGAATAGCATTTACTGATCCGTGAGTACTTATCGAAAAATTTTGATTTTTACAGAGAATGGAATCTGAACTTTTAATAACTCCTTGTAAGAACCTTACCTTTATAAGTTTCTTAAACGAATTTTTACAACCACTAATGGTATCCATCGCATAAAGAGTTACAGAATAATTAGAATCAATTAAAGAAAATGAATGACTCGTAGCACTGTTCGTGGTATCAATTGGGCTAAGATCACCATAGTTCCAGTATAAATCACCGCCCCCTTTTTGAGAGGGTTTAAACTCATAATTATTAGGATTTTCACAATCTACAATTGGTCTAAAACTTAGAACTGGACCATT
Organism: uncultured Flavobacteriales bacterium; assembly: GCA_913057875.1. Lineage (GTDB taxonomy): Bacteria > Bacteroidota > Bacteroidia > Flavobacteriales_G > Salibacteraceae > CAJXZP01. The sequence goes on along the minus strand of CAJXPI010000001.1, from coordinate 18,294 downwards.
AATATAAATGGCAGAATCAATGGTTAGGGTATCTAAACAACCCATATTTCCAACCATCAAAGTTACGTCTAAATAACCCGTATCTTTAAAGGCATGAACAGGTTCGAATTTACTAGAATAAGTCCCATCGCTAAAGTCCCATCGGTAACTGTCAATTAAATTAAGATTACTTGAAAGGTTGGTAAACCCCACTCTTTTTGACGCACAGGCCCAATTGGTATCAATAGAAAAATCAGCATTTTGTTTTGTACCTACATAAATTAGTTTTGTAGCTGAAGAAACACAACCATTTTCTAGGAACACCTCCAATTTTACGGTATAAACTCCAGGTTTGTTAAAAGTAAAACTAGGAGAAAAAGCGTAACTATGAGGTAATAATCCTCCCAGGGTATCAAAATTCCAATCTACTCGCTTAATATTTTTAGGGTCCGTTAAATTTTGGAAATTCACATGCAATGGGGCGCAACCCTGAAAAACATCGGGTTGAAAAAGCACTTCCTTAATTTCTAGGGTATCATTTGCCACCTTTACGAAGGTATCCTTGCACCCAAAATGGCTAATTACCTCTAGCGTATCACTATACACTCCAGGGCTAGAAATAGTATCATTAACCTGTCCGCCCCAACCTACGGTTCCAGAGCCCAGACGCCAAGTTTGACTAGCAATATTACCTACAGATTGATTCACAAACTCCACCACCATGGGAGATTGGCAAGAAAAGGTTGGGTAAGACCAGAAATTGGCTTTTACCAGGTCAACGTTCACTTGGGTGTTAATGGTATCCAGGCATCCCAATCTATCATCTACATAGATATTAAAAGGAATAAACCCAGAGGTATCTAAGGAAACGTTGACGTTGTTACCCAATAGCAATCTTTTGGAGGGAAAATCCCAACTTACATCCATGAAACTAGCGTTCAATATTTGAAAGGAAGTGTTTTTTCCCGGACAAACGGTATCTGGAAAATTAAGGGGTAATTGCAAATTACGAATTTCAAAAAAATTACTCTGAATCGCGGTATCAGAGCAACCTAAGCTATCCGTTATGGTCATTTGAACATCAAAGAACCCGGGTTGACTAGTAGAACCCATCCAATTAAAGGTTGGGTAATTTTGTCCATTGATAAACCAGCTCGCAGAAAGTTGACCAGTTCCGTTAGAAGTGTTGATAATTTCAATAGGAGTAATTGTATCGCACAATACGGAAGGTGTACCTAAGTGAAAACTAGCTAAGGGTTGATGAACTTGAATTGGAAAATTAAAAGAGTCAACTCCCACGCAACCCAGAGAATCAGTAATTTTCAATGTCACAAAATAATTTCCTTGATTCAAAAAGTTATGAGACCCGTTTTGATTAGAATCAATTGGAGAACCATCTGCATAATCCCATTCGTAGTATTGAACCGGACCACCCGATACATTTACTATAGCGCCAAAGTTAACCAGTAAAGGAACACACCCCATCGTATCTGAAAGAGTAATGTTTGCGGAAGGAGGTTGAACCGCGTGTACAAAGTTTGGCTTTACAATTACGGAGGTATCAACTCCATCCGAAACGGTCAATTTAATATCATAAAACCCTGGGTTTAGATATATTACAGATGGTGAACTATTATTACCTGAAGATACATTCCCATTCCCAAAATCCCATTCTCGAAAGGTAATTCCGTTCCCTTGAGAATTATCTTGAAAACTAACGGTTAAAGGAGCACAACCTGCAGATTGACTTATTGTGAAATCGGCTACTATTTGGCTATAAGATTGCAAACAAACCAGTACAAAACAAAAAAGAAAAAGCAACGACTTTATAAATTTTAATATATATCTCATGAAAAACGGAATCAAATACAACATGTTATGCACTCAAACTTTCAAAATACCAGGCAAAAAAACCTTCATTAAACATTGGTTTACAGTATGTTAACTGCCTTTCACTTCAAAAGAATAAGCACTCTTCTACAAGTTATTGGTTAAATAAAATCTTGATTTTAGAATTCGAGTCAATTCCTTTAGATGACCTTATAATTAAAACTCAGGAGTCTAGATTTATAACATTCGTTTCCAAGCCATTCCTAATTCTAAACTCGAAATAATAAAAAAGAACGAATAGTTTAATTAAAGATTCAATTGCATTAACAATGACGTACAATCGGTAATAAAATTAAAAATCTATATACCTTAGCTTGGTACAAGTCCATCGAATTGGACAAATTGAACCTAATGACAAATACAATAAACAGCATTTTTAACAAGACCGTGGGCTCCATTTTTGGATTCAGCATGGAAAATGATCATTTGCCATCTAACCACAACATTGGTAACTACTCCCTTTTAAAATCGTATCAAGTAATCTACGAAAGGAATAAAATAAAAAGGCCCATTCAAACTCAAATTCCAATACAGCATTCAGATCACATTTATTTTGGTTGTTCGCCTAAACAAGTAGAGCAGCAAATGACCTCAAAACCTAAAATGGCTATGTTTAATACCGAAGGGTTAAATAGAAAAATTCTTCAATACTCAGAGTCTGTAGAAAACCATGTGGTAGACATAGAAATGCACTTTCACAAGAATAAATTGTTTCTTTTTAAAACATCATTTAGGGAAGCATCACCAGAAATTCGTATTAATTTAATGAAATCATTACTGGCTGCTTTTAATCTGCCGTCTGTAGACCTTTCTATACATAGCATTTTTGACTCCAATAATAACTGTATTCAAATTCGTGACTTAGCTTCTTTTGAAGTGATTTATACCGCCATGGACTCTTCATTTTTTGACAAATTGGTAAAAATAATCACCCAATCAAATAATCAATTATTGGCAGATTATCATCTTACTTCTGCTCCAATAAACAAATCAATTTCTAAGAAGTAAAAGAGACTGAATTGCCTCCTTTATCATTTTTAAGTATTGTTTCAATGCCATTAAGAATAAGGGATTCATTTATAATTAACCTCAGAAACAACTAAATTTGAACCCTCCTCTTCTAAGAAGAGTCACACATTAAACACACGTTCAAATTGATACCAATAATCAAACATTCAGCTTCTTTTTTAGGGAACCTATTTTCCGCTAAAAAAACAGTTAAAGATCAACAATACACCTACAGTCCGCTAGACTCCTACCATCATCTAAATAGCTATCATTCGTGTATCGATTCAGTACCAACCCTTACTAAGGTGCAAACCAGAAATGACATACTCTATGCAGGATCAATTCCATTTGGAAGCACCCTTCGCCAAGTAAAAAAGAAAATGGGTAATTACACCTTTAAAAAAAGGTTTAGTAATGATCAATTACCTAGAACAATTTTGCTATTCAAGAGAAAAATTGCAGGTCAAAACGTAAAAATCGAAATGCATTTTTACAAAAACAGGTTATTCCTTTTCAATACCATTTACTCCTATGCTACTGCCGCTGATCGAAATAGGTTAACGGAAATACTAATTGAAAAATATCAGATTGAAACGGAAAATATATTACACAATGCCATTTTTGATAAACAAGATAATTGCGTAGTAGTTACCGAAGGAGCCGAATACTCCATCAAATACTTTCAAAGCAATAATGCATTTTTTAAAAGACTTATTGAGATTCGCTATGCAGAATTTGAAGAACTAGCGAATCAGAAGGATATGGCTATGGAAAACCTTTTCGCTAGTTTATAATTTTTTACGGAAATAAATTTTGCCAAAACCCACGATATCGTGGGTTTTCTTTTTTGCCTAAGCCAAACTTTATTTTTGTTACCTCTCTCGACTTAATTAAAGTCCCAAAAACGCGATCCCAAATAGAAAGCACAGACCCCAAATTACTATCGTAGTGGTCAGGGTTATCACTATGATGTACTTGATGCTGTAACGGACTTATCACCCAGCTCTCCATCCATGATGGATATTCTAGTTTTACATGTGAATGACGTAAGTTGGCTCCTAAAGCCATGAATACAAATCCGAACACATTCACACCTAATATAGAAAACACGCTAAATTGGCCGTTTGATAAATAGTCAAAACATCCAGTAACCACCCCAAAAACAAACAGCCCTTTCAAATTATTTACAATCAACTCAAACGGGTGAATTCGGTATTGTGTAATTGGATTTAACACCGTAGCAGAATGATGTACTTTATGAAACTTCCATAGCCATGGGACTTTATGAAATAACCAATGTACTACATAACTACTTAAATCTTTCACTACAAACAAAGTGGAAGTATAAAAGAAAACTATCCAAAAAGAGCTTATCTGTAACTCAGGATAACCCAATTTACTCAACAAAAACTCCTTGGTATAAAAGGAAAGATATAAACCCAAAACCAACATAGGCGCTATAGCAATCACCTTTACCAGCCCGTTAAAAATCAAAAACGCATAATCCACTTTAGGAGAATCACCCCACCATACTCTCGGATTAAAAATATAATGTAAAAATGAACCTTTAATTTTTGAAGTTCTAAATACCCCAAAAGCCAAAACTACGGAAGTGACTAAAAAGGCGTAGTAAATTCGTTTATTAGGATCTAGAATATATCCTGCAGATAATTGAACTCCATCCCAAACCGATTCGTATAGCTCTGTTACTGTCATTTGATCTTCACTCCTAAGGTAACAAAAAATGAGCGAGGATCGGCTGGAATAATACCTGGACCCGGGTATCCAGATGCTCTTCTTGTAAAGTAACTTTGGTTTAACAGGTTATTACAATTTGCCTCAATAAACAGAACATTAAACGAGTATTTAGCCGAGAAATCCATTACCTGATAAACCGGAATTAAACCACTAACTGCGTTGGGGTCAAACTCAGAATTAGAGGCATCCGTATATTGTTCACCCGTATAGGTGTATTGCAGACTTAATTTCAGCTTTTCACGCACCCAAGTTACACCCGCTTTAGCTGTTAAACTAGGCACTAACTCCACCTTTTTACCTTCATATGCCGCCTCTTGCGAATCCGTATACTTACCATCAATAAATGCTATGTTTACAAAAGTTTTCAAACTACTGGATTCCTTTACTTTTGGATCCAAACGGAACCAATCCACTTCTACCACACTTTCTAAACCAATAGTAGAAGAAGCAGATACATTAGTTCGGTACCGGTAGGTTTTAAATAAGGTGGAATCGACTTTTTGAACAAACCCTATTCTATTATCATACCTCAAATAGAATGCACTAACATCGTACACTAAAAATGATTTGTACTTTCCTCTAATTCCTAGGTCAAAATTATACCCTGTTTCATCCTGAAGATTAGGATCAACTTTAAAGTTTGGATTGTTTATCCTAAGATCATTAAAATTGATGGCTTTGTAATTCTGAGAAATGTTACCGTAAATTTCCATCCCTTCTTTGGGTCTATAGGCAGCTCCTAAAGCAAACAAAATAAAAGACCTGGGTTTTGACATTTGATCATAAATCAAAGTATCCGACAAAATATTTCCAGCCAAATCTCGCGTGGTTTCACGGTAATACCCGTCTGATTTAGTGTTGATATTCTCAAATCTCAATCCGGGTTGTAAACGTAATTTATCGGTAACTTGAAAAATGTTTTCGGCAAATAGAGCCACATTCATACTTGGAAATGTAAAATCACTTCCTTGTAAACTATCTGGCGTTAAATAGTTGAAATTGGGTCCATAACCATCATCCGTATCTCCTTGTTGTTTATGGGTGTTTCCTCGGTAAACTCTACTTCCTAAAATAAACGTATTCGTTCTACCTTTGATGGTGTAGCGTTTTAAAACTTTAGTCTCATTCCCCCAATTCAAGTAGTTATCTTTTAATAGATCTCTATTGGTTAAGGGGTCCACACGTGTAATATTCCCTAAAAATCCAGAAGCATTTCTAGTCGCCACTAAACCAAAAAACTTAGAACTTAGTTTCATGTCTTTCGAAAAAGAATAATCAACGGTAAAACTAGGAAGATTCCAATCTACATTAAACCAATTTCGTTCTCTAATTGACTGACTTGGGTCATTATGAAACATCGCATCAGTAAGACCACCGGGTTGGTGAGCCAAATAGGTAAAATACGAAAAGTCAAAGGTGAATTGCAGTTTATCGGAATGGTTGTATTTCAAATACCCATAAAAGTTTTTTGCCGTAAAATCAGAATTTGGACGCCACCCATCTCCTCTTTTGTAAATGAAAAAGGTGTAATACTCCAGTTTCTTATACTTACCTCCTACCGCATTAAATGAATTAAAAAAGCCAAAAGAACCAAAGGTTTGGCGACTCTCAATTTGTAAGGGTTTATTGCTTTCTGGGGTTTTCAATTTGTAGTTAATCATTCCTCCAAATTGAGTTCCGTACTGTAACGCACCCGCACCACGAACTACCTCAATTCTTTTTAACCCTTCTGTGGGCGGAACGTAATAGGCATCTGGATATCCTAATGCATCTGCACTGATATCGTACCCATTTTGGCGCATATTGAAATTAGTAGAGCGCTCAGGACTTAATCCCCTACCCCCTATTTCGGTATTCAAACCGGCTCCATTACTTTCAAAAATATTTAGACCTGGAACTTTGTTGTAAACCTGGCGACTGTTATTTGTACTCAAATTGGCGGGCAATTGGGCTACTTCAATTCTCTCAGATTTCTTACCTGAATAAATGTACATGTCCTCTACCGATCGCATTTGTAACTGTAAAAGCTCTTCCGAGTTTTTTTGATCTGTCACCTCCACCTCATCCAAGGTATGCACTTGTTCTGGAACGTAAATAGTATCGGTAGAATAAGGTTTTAAAACAAAGGTAGAAGTCTTAAAACCTTCGGCTTGGGTTAAAAATGTCACCGATTTAAGTCCATTGGGTTGAACTTTTATTATGCCTTTATAATTGGTGCTATACTCTTTTTTTAATTCGGTACTGAACACCACCAAGCCCATAATAGGTCTCTTCTTTCCTTCGGATAGGAATGTAATTTGCCAAACATCTTGAGATTTACCCCAAAACGACAACAAAATCAGAAGAAATGTGAACAGTCCTTTATTCATTCTTTAAAGTTAATCTCCGTCAGAATCTTGGTAAGTAATTAATACCGCTAATGCTGATGGCATCTCTACTTTAAGTGAGACAATTAGCTTTTGCATTTCATCATACACAGCCTGTACATCTGGTTTATTACTCAATACATCTTCTGATAGCGGACCATTGAGAATAGATTGTTTAGCCACAATCAAGTCTAATTGGGTATTAATTTTATGGGAAATGGCTTCGGCATCTTCGTGAATCAAGTAGTCGTCAAAACCTACTCCGTTTATTTCAGTACTGGAAACCCCATTAAAACACTTTTTGTAAGCATCCATACTTTCCGCCAAAAGCGCTAATGATTTTTCACTGTAATATGCTTCCACTTTCTCAGGGTTAGGAGTACCCAAGCTTCTTACTCCCAATGGAATTCCAACTTTTCCATCGCGAATAAAACGTTCAAAATCCAGTACAAAAGAGTTCATCATTAACGAAACTGAACTACCAACAGCTGTTCCATTGGCATTTACAAACACCTCATGATAACCTCCAGAAGTCCATTGCGTGTTTACTTGTCCGGCAACTACTTGACTTTGTGATACTACATCAAATAAATAAGTTAATCTATTGGCCGCTTCGGCATCTGCGGCAAATAAATCGAGTACTTCTTGATCTGTTAGGTTAGTTCCGTACAATAGATACTCCATAGCTGGAAAACCAATAGCTGCAATATTTCCTGCCGTATACAGGTTATAGCCACCCGAAGAAATATTTTGATTAATAATGCTCTCGTTAGTTGGATAGGTATTTAAAATAGAACGTAAGGTATACGTAGATGCAGGACCAAATTCAAATGAAGTACACGGTTGAAACGCCAGCTCTGCCTCCAATAATGCCGTCCTTAGATTAGCCAGATTAGCGGCACTTACATCGTTTTGAAAGTCATTAGTTGCACCCATCAGTAAATTCATTTGAGTAGCCAATTCTTGATACCTAGGTAGTATTATATTTTCTGAATAATTATTCAATAGCGCATTGGTATCAAACTCACTACCGTCTGTATTATCCGGATTATCCTCTTTACAACCTGCCATGAAAAGGGTCAAAATACTACCCAAAATCATCACCATTTTTAATGCTTTCATATCCTCTTTATGGTTCACTTTTTTAAACCAAAACGGTCAGGCAAGGAATTAACCTTACCTGACCTACTTTAGTTTATAAACAAATAATTATATCGTATCCTTCACTGCATCCAGTCCGTAAACTGTACTCAATTTGTCTTTTGCTTGATTTAACGTAGCTACGGTAACATTCAAGAAATTTGGAATTTTATGCCCCCCCATATCTACTCTGAAAAAATCTTTCACTTCTTCTAAATCCGTATCCGAAATGGATTTATCAGCGTTATAGTGTAACGAAACAACAAATGCATATGCTTCCGAAATTTGGTGATTTCTAAGAGCATCATCACCAAAATCAGCAATACTACCGTTAATGTAATGAATAGCAGTAGTTGCCATAATCAACTCATAGTCCTTTCTTAATTGTTCAGCGGCTGCATCACGATCCGTATAGTTTTTATTAGAAATTGAGTACCGACCTTTAATAAATTGGTACATCACGTTACCTACCGTTTCTAATCCTGCATCCGAACCTTTCTTGGCATACTTGGCGTGATATCTCAATGACTGATCAGCGTAATTTGCTTCCGTTAAATCAACCGTTCCTCCAAAGTAGCCAAAAGCCTCATCCCAGTGATGCTCCATATCGGTTCCCTTACCATCAGTCACTGTTTCATTATCTACTGCATCACCAATTTTACCATCTCTAGTATAAGTCTCAGCAATTTGGTAATAGAATACTGCTCCCATTAATCCTTTTTCAATAATTTGAGTATACTCTACACCATTTTCATCAAAGAAATAAGCTTTCGTACCTGAAGTGGCAATCCCTGCAGTACCTGGCGCCCAAGCCCCCATACCTGCGTTACTTAAAGATGCTAAACGAGTCATGTAGTATTCAAATGAGGAAACCGTCATTGGGCTTCCTCCGCCATCGTAACATTTGCTTTTTAACTGCTTGGTTGATGAATTTAGTGTGCCATCCGCAAATGGGCTATTTTCATTCGCAAACATGTTTAGCATTACAGCTTCATCTGCTGCTACTCCTGTATTTGGTTTTTTCATTTCAGCTGTTAACTCAGCTAACATATCTAAACGAGCCGTTTGCCCGGAATAGTCTACATTGGTAAAACTATAAGTAGCTGGTTGTGTAGGTTTAGTATCCTCTGGAGTTGGTTCGTCTTTAGTACAAGAAGAAGCAAATACAACTGCTCCCAATAGAAATAATGTATGTTTTTTCATCTTTATTTAGATTCATTTTAAATAACGATGCAAAGCTAATTTCGCTTCTTAGATTTTGAAATACCTAAAAGTAGGGAGTTTTAGAAATCAGATGAAATAGGGAGGTTAAAAGTCTTTGTACAACAAGTACTTCTTACGAATAGTCAAATACTTTTCTAATTCTGCAGTCCAATGGTTTTGAATTCTAGAAACGGAAAACCCCAATTCAATTTGGTTTTGAAGATTTGTCGTACCTGCTAACCTCCCATAAAAATGATTCTTTAAAAAGAACTCATTCTTATTTGAGGTGTTCTGGTAAGCCCAAAGCACGTAGCCGATTTGAATATTGGGCTCCACACAGAAAGAATCCAGGTTGAAACTTCTCAAATCCATGCCATAGCACTTTTTATTTTTATGCTTAGGGTATTTGGCTCCAGGTTTATTTACAGGAATATAGGAAAACGGAGCATTTTTAATATAGGGAGACCCAAAGGTTTGAAACGGAAAATCTGTTCCTCTACCCGCATTCACATTGGTACCTTCAAATAATCCTAAGGTAGGATACCAATACACCGAAGTCATATTGGGTAAATTAGGCGATGGTTTTACAGGTAATTGATACAAATCTTTATGTGTCCATCCTGTAAGTAAAACCACTTGTAAATTACATTTCAAGTCGTTTCCTAACCAACCTTCTTCATTTACCATAGTGGCAAACTCACCTACCGTTAATCCATGTACAATGGGTACGGGATGCATTCCAACAAATGATTGTTGCTCCATTTCCAGTACAGGACCTGCTACATAAAAGCCATTGGGGTTAGGACGATCCAGTACCATAAAATCAACATTACTCTCGGCACAAGCCTGCATTACATAATGCATGGTAGATATATAGGTATAGAAACGTACGCCCACATCTTGAATATCAAAAATAACCATATCAATTCCAGCTAAATCTTGCGCAGAAGGCTTTTTGTTTTTTCCGTATAAACTTTTTAAAGGAATTCCTGTTTTCGGATCAATAGCATCTTTAATTCTTTCACCTGCATCGGCAGTTCCTCTAAAACCATGTTCTGGAGCAAAAACCTTTTTAATGGAAACATTTTTAGAAATTAAAAAATCAACTAAATGCTTTCCAAAAACTTCACTTGTAGGATTTACAACCAGGGCTACGTTCTTACCTTGCAATTTATCTAGGTACAAGGACGCACGCTCGGCCCCTACCAATACTTCATCGGCCGATTTTACCAAAGACGAATCAAATGGCACTTGTGCCATATGCGCCAACGGCATAAAACTTAAACATAAGATAAGGAGAATAATACTCTTCAAGTGATCAATTTTCAGTATACAAAGTAAACGGTTTTCGTGGTGATACTAAACATATGTTGTACCAATTTTCACAATTACATTGTGCATGAAATATTTCGAAGGGTTTCGAGTTGAATACTTTAATATTGCGTGAGTAAAATACAGCATTTGAATTTCGAACTTTTTACAGCTTTAAAACTAATTCGCGGAAAATCTTCCAAGAATAGTGGACGCAATAATATTCGCCCCATTATCAATATTGCATTGGCTGGAATTGCCATTTCTGTTTCGGTTATGATTCTGTCTGTTTCTATCGTTACTGGATTTCAAAAAGAAATTCGAGAAAAAATTATTGGTTTTGGAGGACATATCACCATTTCCAATTTTCAAAGTACAGATGGGTTTGAAGTGGTTCCCATTTCTACGGATCAAGAGTTTTACCCCGAACTAGACACCCTTGAAAAAGTTAGCAACATTCAGGTTTATGCCAACAAGGCTGGTATTTTAAAAACAGATGAAGAGATTTTAGGTATTGTTCTAAAAGGAATTGACAACGATTTTGATTGGACCTTCTTTAAAGACTTTATGATTTCAGGTGATACGCTACACTTTGATTCCGAAAAGAAATCGAATGATGTTGTGCTTTCACAGAAAATTGCCAATAAAATGAACTTAAAGGTAGGCGATAACTTCATTGTTTACTTCTTACGTAACCATCAACCTCGTCCGCGTAAGTTTTACATTACTGGAATTTATGAAACCAGCTTAGAAGGTTTTGATGATTTGTTTGTGATTGGCGATATTCGTCATATTCAACGGTTAAATGGCTGGAACGAAGAACAAGTAGGTGGGTTTGAAGTCAATCTAAAGCATTATAGTGACTTAGATGAAATTGATGATTTCATTTTTCATCATATTCCCTTCGAGTACAAAACCACTACTATTGTTACTAAGAATCAAAACCTATTTGGCTGGTTAGATTTACAAGATATCAATGTTACCATCATTATTGGTTTGATGATTTTCGTATCCGGAATTAACATGGCCTCTGCCCTATTAATTATGATTTTAGATCGTACTCGAATGATTGGCATTCTTAAAACGATGGGGGCTACCAATTCCAGTATTAGAAAAATATTTCTGTATATAGCTACTTACTTAATGGCCGTAGGATTGTTTTGGGGAAATTTGATAGGATTAGGGATTGCACTAGCGCAGAAATATTTTAAAATATTCACGCTAGAACCGGAAACGTATTACATCACGCATATTCCGATTAACATAGATATTGCTAATTTGATTTCGTTAAACGTTTTTACATTAATTCTCTGTGTTATCATGTTAATCGGACCTACTTATATCGTTACTCGAATCAAAACGGTTGAGGCTATTAACCTTGATTAAATTGACATAAATATTACGTGAATTTGAACGTTACAATAGAAAAATACCTTCTATTTGCACCTCAATTTTCAAAAGAGATTCATGAATCATATCACCATTTTTAAATACCTCGCGATCTTAGAAGGTATAAGTTACATTGCTCTTTTAGGTATTTGTATGCCACTTAAATATATCTGGGATATTCCAGGACCTACAAGACCTGTGGGAATGGCTCACGGTATTTTATTTGTAGCCTATTGTATTTGGTTATTAATTGTTGGCCTTCAATTAAAATGGAGTTTTAAAACTTTGGTAATTGGTTTTGTAGCTTCTCTACTTCCATTCACTACCTTTATGTTTGAGATGAAATATCTCCCCAAACAAGACAAATAATATTCATTCCTATTTTAAATAGCATGACACCAAAAAATAAAGTTTACGATAACATACTAGGAACAATTGGGGACACGCCAATGGTTCGCTTAAATAAAATTGCAGAAGACATTCCAGGAACCATTTTAGCCAAGGTGGAATACTTTAACCCAGGAAATTCGGTTAAAGATAGAATGGGTTTAAAAATGGTAGAAGATGCCGAAGCTAATGGTTCTCTTAAACCAGGCGGAACTATTATTGAATGTACATCGGGTAACACCGGAATGGGTATTGCCTTGGCCGCCATTACCAAAGGTTACAAGTGTATTTTTACTACTAACGACAAACAGAGTAAAGAAAAGGTAGACGTATTGCGTGCCTTAGGTGCTGAAGTTATTGTTTGTCCAACGGCTGTAGCTCCAGATCATCCAGATTCGTACTATTCCGTAGCAGAAAAAAAACATAAAGAAATTGAAAACTCGGTATGGTTAAATCAGTATGATAACCTTTCTAACCGCCAGGCCCATTATGAGTCTACTGGACCAGAAATTTGGGAACAAACGGAAGGGAAAATCACACATTTTGTGGTGGGTGTAGGTACAGGAGGTACAATTTCTGGAGTAGGTAAATACTTGAAAGAAAAAAATCCAAATGTGAAAGTTTGGGGAGTTGATTCTTATGGGTCGGTATTCAAAAAATATCTAGAAACAGGTGAGTTTGATGAAAATGAAATTCATTCTTATCTAACCGAAGGAATTGGTGAGGACATTCTTCCTAAAAATGTTGATTTTGGATTAATTGACCATTTTGAAAAAGTAACAGATAAAGATGCGGCATTAATTGCACGTGAGCTGGCGTTAAAAGAAGGATTATTTTTAGGTTATTCTGCAGGCTCTGCTTTTGGAGCCATTAGACAGTTAAAAAATGAATTAACCGAAGATGACGTTGTGGTTGTGTTATTTCATGATCACGGTTCAAGATACGTGGCTAAAGTCTTTAATGACGAGTGGATGAAGGAACAAAACTTTATGTAAACCATGAAAAACTAAAAAGGCGAAGATTTCTCTTCGCCTTTTTTTATGCTTAATTTTTTCTATTCAAAACTACCGTCTTTGGAGACAAAATGTTTGGTGGGAAGACTTAATCTTTCTTGATTGTAGATAGAATACTCTCCAGAAAAAGCGACCCGCTTTTCAATGGTTTCTTCAAAGCGTCCCATTGCATCTAAAGTTAGCTCACATGCTTCTCTAACCCCATGATTTCCGCCATCATTTTGCGTCAAGAAATCGAAGTAGCCATTTTCTCTGCAATAATCTACAAACAGCGGATTAGCTTTTCTATTGATCATTACACGGTGAGCCACTTCTTTAGCTAAGGAAAGGTCTAAGATATCATCGTACACAAACATTATTTCCTCTGGATTCACATCATGTTTTTCCTTCAAGAAAGCCAGAATTTCCACCTTATTTTTTGCACTTGAAAACGTGGCATCCAAATGTTCACGTTGCGCCCAATACTTAGCCGTTGTATTATTTTCTCCAGAGATAATAGCTGTTATTGGCATGGCTCCATTTTGCAACCAAAATCCAAAGCGAAGCATATTTACACCCATAGAATCGGCTTCACTAAAAGTGCTGCTTTTGTTTTCATCTTTATGACCCGCATGAAAAACACCATCCCAGTCAAAAAGAATCACTTTAATTTTGGACAACTTCTCTTTCATCTTTATTAGTTTTCGTATAACTCAAATTCTTGCCCTTCATTCTTAGGGTTCGGTCCATATTCATTTGCTCCAGGCTGGCTATCTGTAAAGAAGTAAATTAGGAGTATAACACTCCCTATTAACGGCAAAATACTCCATAAAACATTCCACCCACTACGACCTGTATCATGTAATCTTCTTACGGTCACGGCTAAACTTGGGACGAAAACAGCCAACCCATAAAAACCTAAAATTGAAGACAATACCTGAATGGTTCCATTATCCATATCTCCTGAGCTATCAATCATGGTAACCACTAAAATGGTGTAGGGCACCATATATATCAATGTGCTAATAAGATTAAACCACCAGAACTCTGATCTTCTTGCACGACCATCAAAGTCGGCATATTTTTTTAAAACTGCTATATACCAATTCATAATTTCCTTTTTTATTCGTAAAGTTGAGTTTCTAATTCATCTTGATCTGGATTGTTTGGATTTGGACCAAATTGATTGGACCCCTCTTGACTGGGTTGCACCATAACGAACAAGAAAAGAAGACCGGTAATAGCAACTACTGCCAAATACGGAAACATTCCACTTTGCATAAATAATTCATACGGATTCTCTGGATTCATTTCAAAACCATTTTCGCGCATAACGGCAACAACTCCTGCTATTAAAGCGATCATTATTATCACAATAAACCCCACGTAGTACCATCCACTTTTGCCCGTATCGTGCAATCTACGCACTGCAACACCTAAACTGGGTAAAAGAACAGCAAAAGAATAGATGGAACTTATGATTTCTAAATCAGTTGAAGTTCCTATAAACAATAATGAATAGGAGAATATAGAATTAAAAAGCACAAACATCCAGTATTCTTGACGTGTTGCCCTTCCCTTAAAATTTGCGTAGTTATCTCTGACTACTTTCAGATACCATTTCATATTTTTTAGTTTTAGTTTTTATTGGATTAACGTTGCATAAATACTCTTTGATCCCTTTCATTCATCCTTAGATCAGTCAAAATTTTATTTACGGATGAAATTAATTCATCAAACTGTGTTACCTCCTTCGTTTTTCCATTTTTTGAATAATATGAAGATTTGGTTTGGTAATAATCGCGTAAGTCAACCAAGGCACTCACTCCGTAATATCTAATAAACCAAGCCATTTGATTATTGGCTTCCTTTTCAAAAATGGCAATTCCTTTTTTATGCGTTTCTACATCATCTATCAAAAACAAAAACTCCTTGTAATAATCAATAAAAGCCATCACTTCATACCCGGAAGACTTAGGATATAGTTTCGTAAAAAATTCCGAATTATCACTACTCCCATACACCGAGTAAACTTCAGCCACCGCAAATAACACATCCAATCCTTCGGAATCTTGAAACTTCGTTGCGTAAGTCATTCCCCTTGTAGAATCAGAAATGGCAATACCCTTTAGCAATTCACTAATTACTGCGTAAGAGCTGTCTACCTTTATTTGACTTTCAAAAACGCCAACCATTTCTTCTGCCCAAGAATATTTATCATAAAGCGCTACCGTAGCTTCCGCTCTCACCCCAGAACTCGGATCATTTTTCAAATTGGAAACTAATACGGCTTTCAACTTTAAATCTTCAATCTCATTAAACTTTTCGTAATTAGAAACGGCCAATTCTCTGATACCAGAATAATCATCCACCATTGCATTTAATAAAAGTTCTTTCGCTTCGGCCAAATCATCCTCCGCCTGTACCGCAAAGAGCACCGCTTCTCGTTTATCCTTATACAAAGGCGCATTAGCATACATAAAGGTCATTTCTTGCATGGTATGATGATCTTCTTTAGTACACACCAATATTTTTCGAGAGTCAAAGTTTACCAAGTCGGGTTTAACATCACTTCTAAAGCTGAAGGTTTGACTCACGCTATCTACCATTACCGCATACCTCTTTTTAGTTCCACCCGCATAAATATCAATATCAACAGGAAGTTTAAATAAAGAATACGCATCTACATCCTGCATCTGCTCCACATAAATATGTTGCATTGCTTGTGCGGAGTCATAGGTATAAGTAATGTCTAGTTCAGGGTGGCCCTTGCCCATAAACCACTGGTTAAAGAACCAATTCAAATCTTGACCGGTTACTTTTTCAAAGGCTAAACGCAATTGGTGTATTTCTACAGAAGTATATTCATTGTCGTGCAAATACATTTTCAAGGCTTCAAAAAAGGCTTCATCTCCCACGTAGTTTCTAAGCATATGTAAGATTCTCCCTCCCTTTGCATAAGAATGACTATCAAACATATCATCGGGCTTATTGTAATGGAAACGAATCAAATCGTTTACTGAACCGCTTTTAGCCTCTCTCAAATAAGAGCGCAAATCATAATCTAACCCTTCATCGGCACGCATTCGGCCGTATTTATGCTCAAACCACAAGTATTCTCCATAGGTAGCAAACGATTCATTTAAAGGTAGGTTTGACCACGACTCACATGTAACCACATCACCAAACCAATGATGAAATAGCTCATGAGCAACCACATCCTCATTTTTGCCATCAATCATTTCTTGATGAGTTTGCTGTACAAAATCACCAAAAATCACCGCACTTACATTTTCCATGGCGCCAGAAACGTACTCATGTGCAGTTGCTTGACTGTATTTGCTCCATGGATATTCGTACCCCAATAAATCAGAATAGAAGGAAATCATTTCTGTAGTATTCTCAAAAATTTCACGTGCATAAGGTTCGTAATCCTTGTCCACATAATAATTCACATCCATGCCGTTCAGGCTATCTTTTACCACCGCATATTCGCTTACAGCCATCATAAACAAGTAAGGAGCAATGGGCTTGTTTTGTACCCAAATATCGGTACGCTTACCCTTTCCGCCCTCTACAGAACTTACCAAATCACCGTTAGATAGAGTGGTGAATTTTTGATCCACCGTAATCGCAATTTTGTGGGTACAACGTTCGTTTGGAGAATCTATAGTAGGAAACCAAACAGAATTGGCTTCCGTTTCTCCTTGAGTCCAAATTTGTTGAGGCGTATTTAAGTCCTCGTTTAAAGGATTAATAAAATACAATCCCTTATCATCAGAAACCGCTGAGCCTTTATTAATATTTCGTTCTTCGGGTTTAGCCACATAATCAATAAATATTTTCAGGGTTTCTGACTTTGCGTAATTGCGATCTAATTGAATAGATAAAACATCATTTGCATACGAATATTTCAACGGCTTTTGCTCCGTTAGGGTAACCAAACTCACCTCCTTAATTTCTTGTCCTTTAGCATCCAGCACTACAATATCAGTGGTATAGAAATAGGGCTTTAACGTAATGATAGCTTCTCCATACATGTATTGCTGCGTCCAATCAAAACGAACATTTAAATCGGTATGTAGTATATCAATTTCGCGAGTTCGAGAAGCACGGTATTCGGTTTGCCCAAAAATCTCAACGGCTGCCAGCTCTACTTGTTGACTTAAATAATCAGAACTTTCTTTACTGGAATTACATCCTGCAAGGATTAAAGTCAGTAGGGAAAATTGGACAAAAAGCTTTTTCATAATTCATTTTTTTTTGCTTCCAAACTAGAAAATTCAGATTTGTTTGCAAGATAGAAAAGTAATCGTTTTACGAAAGGAAATGGAAAACCGATTAATTAGAAATTATTTGACGTTTCTGCTCCGTTCTTTCATTCCTATTAACGGTAGTATTATTACTTTTGGGACTTAAATTTTTACGGTATGTATAACATTACAATCAACACCAACAACTATGACGTTGTTCCGGAAAATGGTCAAAACCACGCAGGAACCGTTAATGGAAATGCTTATGAAATGGATATGGCTCAGAAAGATGCCACGTCTTGGGTGGTAAAAAAAGATGGAGTTGAAAACCGTGTTGAAATTGCCCATTTAGATACCGACAACAAATTAGCCACCATTAGAATTAATGGAAGAAAGTACACCTTAAAAATCCAAGATCAATTTGATCAGTTATTGAAGGATTTAGGTATGGAAAACATGGCCGTTAAGAAAATTAGCGAAATTAAATCGCCAATGCCAGGTTTAGTTTTAGACATCTTGGTTAAGGAAGGTGATGAAATCAAAAAAGGTGATCCTGTTTTAGTACTGGAAGCCATGAAAATGGAAAACCTGTCTCTTATACACATCTGACGCTGCCGA